>NZ_JALBGZ010000080.1:0-14336 GCF_023006515.1 Bradyrhizobium sp. PRIMUS42 | reverse complement strand
CCCGCGATCGGTGGGAGCGGCCTCGGCCCGCGCCCCCCCGACCGAGCCCGTCACGTCGGAGAGTTTCGACATGGCCGTGCAGCCGCCGAGGCCCATGGCCAATGCCGCGACCACCGACGTGGACACAAGAAGCCTGGCAGGACTGAACCGTTGACGCATGACGCCTTGACTCTCGAGCCGATTGATCGAGCCGAACGCGCCAGCAATAGACTGTTAACCCTAACGGCCGGTTAACGCCGCTCCCCTGCCCGCACCTCTCAGGGCGACGTTTGCGGCGGCGCCTCACCGCCGAGGTCCAGATTGAGGCCGAGTGCCTTCACCTGTTCGTTCAGGTCCCGCAGCAATTGCCGCCTTTGTCGCGCCGGCTGCCGGGCATCGACGCCCTCGCGGGACAGCCTCGGCAGTTGGCGCAGGAAATCATCACGGTTGATCGAGCGCCTGCCGGAGAGCTCATCGAGCTGAGCGCGATCGACGCCGAGCACATCGGCGGATTGCGCGATCAATCGATTGAGCCGTGTTCTCACCGCGGACAATGCGTCGATGTCGGACCTCGGCCCGGACCTCGCGACCTTGCCTTCGAGGTCCGTCCAGGCATGAGACGAGACGACGTAAGTGTAGAACGCGCTCGCCCAGTCCGGTTCGGCTTCATCGTAAAAGCCGCGACGCATGAACAATCGGCGGGCGATCACCGCGACCTGATCCCGCTTCAGCGAGGCGCATGAGGCGATCTCGATCGCCGACTGGACCGCCGGATCGCGGGAAAAGTCCCGCCCTGCCGGCAGCCTGATGATTCCGTCCGGCAGATTGGAATCGAGCAGCCCGAAAGCGCCACCGTTACGCGGCCTGGAATAGCGCGTGATCGCGAAGCGGTAGTCCGTGCGGCCAGCGCGGTACGAGGGACCGAAATGGACGATGTTGAAGCCGGCATCGTCGCCGGCTTGCCCGGTCGAGGATGGGCAGGAGAGCACGTAGATCGTGCGCCAGAACGCTTCGCCGCTCTCGCTCGAGATCGCACGTGGATCGGGGATGGAATAGCGGGTCAGTCCCTCGACATGCCGGTGACCGTGCAGAACCAGATTGACGTTGAGGGAGGTTGCCGCTTCGAGGAAGGTTCCGGGCGCTGCCAGATACATCAGCGGCTCATCGGGCGCGCCGAGAAAGCGCTTTCCTTCTCCCGTCGCCTGCGGCAGCGGATGATGATGCAGGGCCAGCACGCGCACCAGGTTTTCCGTCGGCTCGGCATAATCGGCACGCCCCGCAGACCCTATGCTGCCCGCGAGCTCGACGCTCAGCCGGGCGGAATCCGCGACCATCGCGTTGTAGGTGCCCTCATCGATATGGCCGCTCGCAAGCGTCGTCAGGCTTGCGCGGTTGGAATCCAGCAGCACCAGGTCGAGACCACCCTGCCGGTAATAGACGCTCTTCGAGGTCCGCGGCAGATGCAGGTAATCATAGACGTCGTGACGGCCGGCCCACTGGCTCGGCCGCTTGACGTCGTGATTGCCGGCAACGGCCTGGATGTCGGTGAACACACCGGTCTGCCGGAGGGACGCGATGACGGCCAGCGCTTCGTCGAGCGCGCGCGGCGTCGGATCGTCCACGAGATCTCCCGTGATCAGCAGGATGCGATCGGGGACATCGGCGAGGTCCGCCATCCTCTCGCGGAGAGCGGCACTGAGCGCCTCGATCGTCGGGAGCAGCCGGCCCGACCCGTCCAGATGCAGGTCGGAAATCTGCGCAATAACGAACGATCTATCCATTTGCGCCGCTCATTTGCCAATGCTGCGTCGCCCAAAACGATGCGAGAAATGCCTTCGACGAACAGATTGGCCGGTCGCAGCCCGGGTTAGGATGGGCCTCGGGCAAGTATCAACCGCGTGCCGCCGCGTTCTCGCACGATGCGTGCAGAGGCGCGCGACACAATCTAAAATATCGGCCAATCATGCCACAACCGCGGCGCGAGTAAAGCCCTGCGGCCGCGCTCGCGTGAACGGCAGTTCTCAACATGAGATACGAGTCCTGCCGTACAGCGGTTTCGTTTCGTCCGATCAATATTCGATGGCAAGCCGCTTGCGGATTTCGTCGACACGCTTGTCCAGCGCATCGAACCGGGCGTGGACGGATCGGTCATGGAGATAGAAGACGTAACCGCCGGCAAGGAGCGCGAAGATCCAGTGGTGGTGCTCGACATAGCCAAAAATCGCCTCGACGGCCTGGCCGATGAATGTGACCACGCTCCACACAAATTCCATTGCACCTTCCTCCCGACGCTTTGTCGCCGGTCGCCCGATTTGCATCCCTGGCCACCGTTGCCGGAACCTAGCATGGCCCCCTTGCCGCGAGTAGCGGCTCGCTGAACGGTGACAGGCAAAGCCGATTGCAGCAGCGGCCAAACTCTGCGAAGTCTCGTCCGTTCGTATGACCCGTTTGATCTGACGATCGGGACCCGCCAATGCCTTCTGTCTTCGAGACGTCGCCCACCGCCATCCCGATCACCTTCGTCACCAAATCGAGCTGGGATCAGGTCGCCGAAACGCTGCCGCCGCCGCAACGGCTGTTCGCCACGGCATGCGCCTTCACCGCCAAGCCGGGCGCCTATCTGGCACTGCCTGCGCCGGACGGCGCAATTGCGCAGGTGCTGTTCGGCCTCGAGGACGAGGGTGCAAGATCGCGCGACCTGTTCCGGTCTGGCGCCCTGCCGGGGCTTCTGCCGCCGGGCACTTATCGCTTTGCCAATGCCCCACATGATGCACGGCTGGCGGCGCTCGCCTTCGCACTGGGATGCTACCGCTTCGCGCGCTACCGCAAGGCTGATCGTCCCGACGTCCGGCTGGTGCCGCCTGATGGCGTCGATGCGGCCGGGATCGAGCGGATCGCGGATGCCGCAATGCTCGCGCGCGACCTCATCAACACACCGTCCAACGACATGGGGCCGGCGGAGCTGGCTGCCGCCGCGCAAGCGCTCGCGGCCGAGTTCGGTGCAAGTTTCGCCTGCACCATCGGCGAAGAGTTGGAGACGGATTTCCCGTTGATCCACGCCGTCGGAATGGCCTCCAGCCGCGCGCCGCGGCTGATCGATATCGGCTGGGGCGATCCTGATCATCCCAAGGTGACGCTGGTCGGCAAGGGCGTCTGCTTCGACACCGGCGGGCTCGACCTGAAGCCGTCGAGCGGCATGCTGATCATGAAGAAGGACATGGGCGGCGCCGCCAATGTGCTGGCGCTGGCACGCATGGTGATGGACGCGAAGCTGAAGGTGCGGCTTCGCGTGCTGATTCCGGCCGTGGAGAACGCGCTCGCGGGCAACGCCTTCCGCCCGCTCGACATCTTCACCTCGCGCAAGGGCATCACGGTCGAGATCGGCAACACGGATGCGGAAGGCCGCCTGGTGCTCGCCGACGCGCTGGCGCTGGCCGACGAGGAGAAGCCCGATCTGCTGATCGATCTGGGCACGCTGACCGGCGCGGCCCGCGTCGCACTGGGGCCGGATTTACCGCCCTTTTACACCAATGATGAGACCCTTGCCGCCGACCTCGCGCGCTGCGCGGTGCAGGAGAACGATCCGTTGTGGCGCATGCCGCTGTGGCCGCCTTACGATGCCTGGCTCGACTCCAAGACGGCCACCATCACCAACGCGCCATCAGGCGGCTTTGCCGGCTCGATCACCTGCGCGCTGTTCCTGCAACGCTTCGTCGAGCAGGCCAGGAGCTGGCTGCATGTCGACATCTACGGCTGGACGCCGTCGGCCAAGCCCGCACGCCCCGAAGGCGGCGAGTGCCAGGCCGCGCGGGCCATCTACACCTTGCTGAGCGAGCGCTATGCATGATCCAAAATACGATCCGCGGCTGACGCCGGCGCGGGGCGACCTTGCGGCGAAGTATCTCGAAGGCAAGATCGAGGCGGATCGCTTCGTCACCGGCGAGGAACTCGAGGTGGTCGAACCGGTCGCGCCGGTGCGCGAGCAACCGTCTTCGAGCGCGATGCTGATGACGGAGGCACTGCGCGGCGAACGCGTCACGGTCTACGACCGCAACGGCGAAGGCTGGGCGTGGGGCCAGCTCAATGGCGATGGCTATGTCGGCTGGCTGCCGGATGCGGCGTTGACGAAGCCGGCAGCCGCCCCGACCCACAAGGTGGGCGCGCTGCGGACGTTTGCGTTTCCCGGTCCCTCGATCAAGCTGCCGCCGGCTGAGACGCTCGTGATGGGATCCAGGCTCGCGGTGGCGCGCGAAGACGGAATCTTCGCCGTGACGCGCGACGGCAGGTATCTGCCGAAGTTCCATCTCACCCCGCTCGATCATCGCGAGCCGGATTACGTCGCTGTCGCCGAGCGCTTCGTCGGCACGCCTTACCTGTGGGGCGGCAAGAGCAGTTTTGGCATCGATTGCTCCGGCCTCGTTCAGGTCTCGCTGACAGCATCAGGCATCGGCTGCCCGCGCGACAGCGACATGCAGCAGGCCGGGCTCGGCCGCGCGCTCGATCCGCATGAGCGGAGCAGCTTGCTGCGCGGCGATCTGGTCTTCTGGAAGGGACATGTCGCGATCGTCCGCGATGGCAGCACCATGGTTCACGCCAACGCGCATCACATGGCGACGGTGATCGAGCCGATCGAGTCGGCCATCGCACGGATCAAGCAGGCCGGCAGCGAAGTCGTCGCGATCAAGCGGCTCTAGGGCCGCGGATCATCGTAAACGCGAGCTTTCTCGGCATCCGAACAGGTTCCGGACGCGGTTGTTGACGTATCGGACGCATCGACCCCGTCCAATGGGCATCTTGCGGCGCAGCTACGGAACAAACGTTACATCTGAGAGCTTTGCGGAACGAAACGCGTCGTCAGTCTTTCTCTGGCTTTGGGAGGTGCCCATGAGTTCTCAGGCCAGAGAAGGCGCGTGTGCGTTCGCTTGGCGGAACTATTTGCTGCTCCACAGCGGCATCAGCGAGAATGATAGCAGGCGTTCCGCCCTCCACCGCTACATCGCCAATCTTCGCGATGCCGGCGAAGATGATTTCGATCTGTTGCAAATAGCCGCAGTCGCCTACTTGAAAAAGCTGGATGAATTGCAAGACAACCAATGCGCGCGACTCGCGGCGGATCAAGTTTTGGCTGAATGTTTAGAAGCACGCGGTTCAAAACACGACAGCTAGCTTTCAGGCCATAACACCAGAGCGAAGGAGCGAACAGCATGGCAGACAAGACCAATGCAGACCGTTTCGCGCGCGACCCAGAACGGCGCATCGCCGCAGCGACAGCAATCGGCATGAATGCCTTGAAGCCGATGATGCACTTTCAGATTTCAATGCTGAGGATGTGGGCCGACAGCATCGAGAGGCTCGCGGGCAATTACGAAAAGCGGCTGGAAGAAACTGCGACCGCGGCCGAGGACCAGTCGGACAAGGATCGCGCCGCGTAAATCAACGCGACGGGTCAAGCACAGCCCGCCTTGGAAGCGTCCCCGGGGTTCGCGCTGCCCGGGAATGACAGACTACGTCGCGGCCGCCCCGTTCCCCGCCGTCTCGAGCCGGAACGCCGCCGCGAACAGCGCCCGCGTGTAATCCGTCTTCGGGGTCTTGAACAGCTCTGCGGCCTGTCCCTCTTCGACGACCTTGCCGCCGCGCATCACGATCAGGTGGCTCGCGAGCGAAGCGACGACGCGCAGATCGTGCGAGATGAACATGTAGGTAAGCTCGCGCTTGCGCTGGAGCTCGCGTAGCAGATCGACCATCTGCGCCTGGAATAGCATGTCGAGCGCGCTGGTCGGCTCGTCCAGCACGACGAAATCCGGTTCCAGCACCACCGCCCGCGCGATACTGATGCGCTGGCGCTGGCCGCCGGAGAATTCATGGGGATAGCGGTTGCGGGTATCGGGCTTCAGCCCGACGTCTTCCAGTGCCTTGACGACGCGCGCCTCGCGCTCTTCGCGCGACAGCGTCGGCTGATGCACGGAGAGACCTTCGGCAATGATATCGGCGACCGACATGCGCGGTGAGAGCGAGCCGAACGGGTCCTGGAACACGATCTGCATGTCGCGCCGGAACGGCCGCATCTCCTTGAAACGCAGGCCCTGGATGTCCTTCCCCAAGAACACGATGCGTCCGTTCGACGAGATCAGTCGCAGCAGCGCCAGCCCCAGCGTGGTTTTGCCCGAGCCGGATTCGCCGACGACGCCCAGCGTCTCGCCCCTGCGCACGGCGACGCTGACGCCGTCGACCGCCTTGATGTGGCCGACCGTCTTGCGCATCAGGCCGCGCTTGATCGGAAACCAGACCTTCAGGTCGTTGGCCGACATCACGACCGGCGCATCCGGCTGCGGCGGCGCCGGATCCGGCTTCGGCTCGGCCGCGAGCAGATCGCGCGTGTAGGGATGTTTCGGCGACTTGAAGACCTGCTCGACAGGTCCCTGCTCGACGATCTCGCCGCTCTTCATGACACAGACGGTGTCGGCGATGCGGCGTACGATGCCGAGATCGTGGGTGATGAAGAGCAGGCTCATGCCGAGCCGCGAGCGGATCTCGGCGAGCAGCGCCAGGATCTGCGCCTGCACGGTGACATCGAGCGCCGTCGTCGGTTCGTCCGCGATCAACAGATCCGGCTCGTTGGCGAGCGCCATCGCGATCATCACGCGCTGGCGCTGACCGCCGGAGAGTTGATGCGGATAGCTCTTCAGCCGCGTCTCCGGCTCGGGAATGCCGACCTGCGTCAGCAGCTCCAGCGTCCGCCTGCGCGCCTCGGCATTGCTGGTTGGATTATGCAGCTGGATGATCTCGCCGATCTGCGCCTCAATCGTGTGCAACGGATTGAGCGAGGTCATCGGCTCCTGGAAGATGATGGAGATATCGCTGCCGCGAATCTCCCGCATCTCCTGCTCGGAACGGTCGATGAGCTCCTGCCCCTTGAAGCGGATGCTGCCCGAGGGGTGCGAGGCGTTCGGATAGGGCAAGAGCTTGAGGATCGAGAGCGCGCTGACGGACTTGCCGGAGCCGGATTCACCGACCAGCGCCAGGCATTCGCCGCGCTTGATCTGGAACGAGACCTTGTCGACCGCAAGCGTCGTGGCGCCGCCCTGGTGGAAGGCCACCGAGAGGTCGCGAACGGCAAGCAGGGGCTGGTTGATCGCGTCCATCGGCTTACCTGAACGTCTTGCGCGGATCGAAGGCGTCGCGCACGGCTTCGCCGGTGAAGATCAGGAGCGACAGCATGCTCGCGACCGAGAAGAAGCCGGAGAAGCCGAGCCAGGGCGCCTGCACATTGGACTTGGCCTGCGACAGCAATTCGCCGAGCGAAGGCGATCCCGGCGGCAGGCCGAAGCCCAGGAAATCCAGCGCCGTCAGCGTCATCACCGAACTCGACACGATGAAGGGCAGGAACGTCATGGTCGCCACCATCGCGTTCGGCAGCAGGTGGCGGAACATGATGATCGGGTTGGAGACACCGAGCGCCCGCGCCGCCTGGATGTATTCGAAGTTGCGCCCGCGCAGGAATTCGGCCCGCACGAGACCGACCAGCGAAACCCAAGAGAACAGCAGGAGGATGCCGAGCAGCACGAAGAAGCCGGGCACGAGGACCGAAGACAGGATCAGGAGAAGATAGAGCGAGGGGATCGCCGTCCATATCTCGATGAAACGCTGGAAGATGAGATCGACCCGGCCGCCGAAATAGCCTTGCACCGCGCCCGCTGCGATGCCGATGACGGACGAGACGATAGTGAGACAAAGGCCAAACAGCACCGAGATGCGGAAGCCGTAGATCAGCCGTGCGACCACGTCGCGCCCCTGATCGTCGGTGCCGAGCCAGTTGTATTCGAGGTCGCGGCAGCTCTTCAGCCCCTTCTTCTCCACCACCGACTGGCATTGCTTCTCCGTCAGCATCCATGTCGGCGGCGACGGCGCAGGCGTCGGGAGGTCGAGATTGTGGGTGTCGTAAGAATAACGGATCAGCGGCCAGACGATGGTGCCGTTCTTCTCCTTGATCAGCTTCTGCAAATAGGGATCGCGGTAGTCA
Source organism: Bradyrhizobium sp. PRIMUS42 (assembly GCF_023006515.1). NCBI lineage: Bacteria > Pseudomonadati > Pseudomonadota > Alphaproteobacteria > Hyphomicrobiales > Nitrobacteraceae > Bradyrhizobium > Bradyrhizobium sp. PRIMUS42. The sequence continues at coordinate 6,337 of NZ_JALBGZ010000080.1, read as the reverse complement.
GCCGCGGTTTCGAAGTCGCCGCCGAAGGTCGTTTCGGAATAGGTCACGAAAGCGGGCCAGTAGAGACGGCCGTCGAACTTGATCAGGAAAGGCCGATCGTTGGCGATCAGCTCTGCGAACAGCGAGACCACGAACAGCGCAATGAAGATCCAGAACGACCAGTAGCCGCGGCGGTTCGCCTTGAAATTCTGCCACCGCCGCTTGTTGAGCGGCGATGGAGCGAACGGCTTGCGCGTGATCGGAACGATCTCGCCCAGCGGGGACTGGGTGGTGGTCTCGATCGGCGTCGGTGCGGTAATCGTCATCAGACCTCCCGCGCCTCGAAATCGATCCGGGGGTCGATCCACATATAGGTCAGGTCGGAAACCAGGTTGATCACGAGGCCGACCAACGAAAAGATATAGAGCGTGCCGAACACCACGGGATAGTCGCGGTTGAGCACGCTCTCGAAGCTGAGCAGCCCGAGCCCATCCAGCGAGAAGATGGTCTCGATCAGGAGCGAGCCGGAAAAGAAGGCGTGGATGAAGGTGCTGGGAAAGCCTGCGATCACGATCAGCATCGCATTGCGGAAGACGTGCCCATAAAGCACCCGATTCTCGCTACAGCCCTTCGCGCGCGCGGTCATCACGTACTGCTTGCGGATTTCGTCCAGGAACGAGTTCTTGGTCAGGAACGTCATGGTGGTGAACGCACCGAGCCCCATGGCGATCAGCGGCAGCGTGAGATGCCAGAAGTAATCGATGATCTTCCAGTACCAGGGGAACTGCGACCAGCCGTCGGAGGTCAGTCCGCGCAACGGGAACCAGTTGAAGAAGGAGCCGCCGGCAAACAGGATGATGAGGAGAATTGCGAACAGGAAGCCGGGAATCGCATAGCCGAGCACGAGCACGGTCGACGTCCAGGTGTCGAAGCGTGTGCCGTCCTTGACCGCTTTGCGGATGCCGAGCGGGATCGAGATCAGATAGGTCAGGAGCGTCAGCCACAGGCCGAGTGAGATCGAAACCGGCAGCTTCTCCTTGATCAGCTGCAGAACGCTGACGTCACGGAAATAGCTCTTGCCGAAATCGAAGCGGGCGAAATTCCACACCATCAGTGCGAAGCGTTCCGGTGCCGGCTTGTCGAAGCCGAACTGCACCTCGAGCTTCTTGATGAAATCGGGATCAAGACCCTGCGCGCCGCGATATTTCGAGTTGACGGCATCGCCGCCGGCCCCGACTTGCCCGGGCGCGCGCTGCGCAAAGTCGCTGCCGCCCGAAATGCGCGAGGTGCCGCCGGTGTCAGCTCCGGAGAGCTGCGCGATCACGCGTTCGACCGGGCCGCCCGGCGCGAATTGCACGACGACGAAAGACACGAAGAGGATCCCCAGCAGCGTCGGGATCATCAGGAGGATGCGGCGGGCGATATAGGCGCTCATGATTATTTCGCCTGCTCGAGCTTGGCGGCCTTGGCGGGTTCATGCCACCAGATGTCGGGCGCGCCGACGCCATTGGCATAACGCGGCAGCTTCTGCGGATGGCCGAACTGATCCCAATAAGCCAGCCGGTGCGTCTTGTTGTACCATTGTGGCACCCAATAACGGCCGGCGCGGAACAGGCGATCGAAGGCGCGGCAAGCGACGGTCAGTTCCTCGCGGCTGTCGGCTGCCATGATCTTCTCGATCATGGCATCGATGGCCGGACTGGCGATGCCCGCGAGATTGTACGACCCCTTGGTCGCCGCGACCTGCGACGAGAAGAATGCGCGCATGGCATCGCCCGGCGTCGCCGACATGCTGAAGCGCTGGATCGTCATGTCAAAGTCGAAATCTTCCTGGCGCGCCTTGTACTGCACGGCATCGACGAGCCGGATGTTGGCCTCGATGCCCAGCGTCCCCAAATTCTTGATATAGGGCGCGTGGTGCGGCTGGAACGAGGGCTCGTCCAGCAGGAATTCGATGCGGAAGACCTCACCGTTCGGCAGGACGCGCTTGCCGTCCTTGATCGGCACACCGGCATCGGTCAGCAATTGCTGCGCCTTGCGCAGCAGGCTGCGATCCTGTCCGGATCCGTCCGTGATCGGCGGGGAGAAAGGCGCTGCGAACACCTCGTCGGGGACTTGGCCCCGGAACGGCTCGAGCAGCTTCAGTTCTTCCGGCGACGGAGGCCCGTTGCTCGCCATGAGATCGGAGTTCTGGAAAGGCGACACCGTGCGGGCATAGGCGCCGTACATGATGGTCTTGTTGGTCCATTCGAAGTCGAACGCATTGATCAGGGCCTCGCGCACCCGCGGGTCCCTGAATTTTTCACGTCGCGTGTTGATGAACCAGCCCTGCGCGCCCGACGGCGTCTCGTCGGGCACGACTTCCATCTTGACTCGCCCCTCCTTGGCGGCGGCGAAATCATATCGCGTCGCCCAGATGCGGGACGTGAACTCCTCACGGTAGAGATAATTTTTGCCGGTGAACCCCTCGAAGGCGACGTCGCGATCGCGGTAGAACTCATAGCGCACAATGTCGAAATTATAGGTGCCGCGGCAGGGCGGCAGATCGGCGCCCCACCAGTCCTTCACCCGCTCATACTCGATGTAGCGATTGACCTCGAACTTGCCGACCTTGTACGGACCCGAGCCCAGCGGGATCTCCAGAGACGTTTCATCGAACGGGCGGGACGCGTAGTACGCCTTCGAGAAGATCGGCAGGCTCGCTGCATAGAGTGGCACGTCGCGCGCGCGACCCTTGGCAAAGGTGACGACGAGCGTTGCATCGTCGATCGCTTCCGCGCCGACCATGTCGCGCAGCTGCACCAGGATCAAGGGATGGCCCTTGGTCTTCAGCGCCATCAGCGAGAACGCCGCATCATGCGCGGTGAGCTTCGTGCCGTTGTGGAATTTCGCCTCCGGCCGCATCGTGAAGCGGTAGACCAGCCTGTCCGGCGATATCTGAACGGATTTGGCCGCGAGCCCGTACATCGCATCAGGCTCGTCGTTCGCGCGCACCATCAGCGGTGCGAAGGTCATGTCCATGCCCTGCGCGCCGTCGCCCTTCAGGATGAAGGCGTTGAGCGAGTTGAAGGTCTGGTAGGACTGGTTGTAGGCGCGCACCGACGGAATGAGGGAGAACGCGCCGCCCTTTTGCGCATCGACGTTGACGTAGTCGAAATGGTGGAAGTCGGCGGGATATTTGAGATCGCCGAACGCCGAAATGCCGTGAGCCTCAATCCCGGCTTCCGACGCATGCGCGCCACGCATCGGCCGCGCGCCCAGCGACGCACCGAGGGCGCCGCCAACACCCAAGGCCAGCACATGGCGGCGTGACATCTGCGTCATGCGGGGGATGTCCTTCACGACTTCTTTGCGATCCGCGCCGCCTTGTCTGCGTCGTACCACCAGATGAACGGGAAGCCAGACTGGCCATATCGGGGCAATTCGGCGGGCCGGCCGAAACGATCCCAGCGCGCGGTGCGCACCTTCGTATAGGTCCACTGCGGCACGACATAGTGATTCCACAGCAGTACACGGTCGAGCGCCTTGGTTGCAGCGACAAGATCGTCGCGATCGGCCGCGTAGATGACCCGCTCGATCAGCTTGTCGATCGCCGGATTCTTGATGCCGGCAATGTTGCGCGAGCCGGCGATGTCAGCCGTCTTGGACGACCAGAACTCGCGCTGCTCGTTGCCCGGCGACTGCGACTCGCCCCACGAGTTGGTGACGATGTCGAAATCCCACTCGCGTGTCCTGTTCTCGTATTGGGTCGGATCGACCGTCCGCACGCTGACGGCAATGCCGAGCCGCTCCAGCGACGGCTTGTAGAACAGCGTGATTCGCTCGAAGCTCGGATCCGAGTTCAGCAATTCCAGGGTGAACTGGGCGCCGGTCTTGACGTCGGTCAGCTTGCGGTCGCGCACCTCGTAGCCGGCCTCCTTGAACAGGCGCAGCGCCTCGCGAAGATTGTCGCGCACGGCTTCCGGACTGCCGCCGATCGGATTGCTGTAGGCCGTGGTGAAGACTTCGGGCGGGACCTGAGCACGGACGGTCTCGAGGATCTCGAGCTCCTTGCCCTGCGGCAAGCCGGTTGCCATCAGATCTTCGATGCCGTCGAAATAGCTGTTGATGCGCTTGTACTGGCCGTAGAAGATCTGCTTGTTCATCTCCTCGAAGTCGAAGGCGTAGTTGAGCGCACGCCGCACGCGGGGGTCGCTGAATTTGGCGCGGCGCAGGTTCGGCACGAAGGCTTGCATCACGCCCGAGCTGCGATTGGCGAACTCCTCGAGGATCACGCGCTTTTCCGTCACGGCCGCGAAGTCGTAGGCGGTCGCCCAGTTCTTCGCGCTGTTCTCTGTACGCCAATCGACCTGGTCGGCCTTGAAAGCCTCGATCGCCACGGTGGCATCGCGGAAATATTCGTAGCGCAGCTCGTCGAAATTGTTGCGGCCCAGATTGGCCGGCAGGTCGCGGCCCCAATAGTCCTTGACGCGCTCCAGCGCGATCGACCGCCCTGCTACGAAGTCCTTGATCCTGTAGGGACCGGAGCCGAGCGGCACTTCGAGCGTGGTCGCGGAGACATCGCGCTTGCGGCCCTGCGCGTCGGTCCCTTCCCACCAATGCTTCGGCAGGACCGTGAGTTGGCCCACGATCTGCGGCAGCTCGCGGTTGCCCGGCGCGTCGAATACGAACTTCACCTCGCGCTCGCCGACCTTCTCGGCCTTCACCACATGGCTGTAATAGGCCGAGTACATCGGGTGGTGCTTCTTGAAGGAATCGAGCGAAAAGATCACGTCGTCCGCGGTAACGGGCTTGCCGTCGTGCCATTTGGCCTGCGGCCGCAAGCGGTAAGTCACGTAGGAGAAGTCATCCGGATGGCTGACGGCCTCGGCCAGCGCGCCATATTCCGTCGATACCTCGTCGAGCGAGGGCGTCGTGAGGGATTCGTAGATGAATGCGACGGCGCCGGCGACCTGCCCCTTCACACCTGACACAACGATGTTGAAGTTGTCGAAGGTGCCGACGGCGATCTGGCGCGCGATGCCGCCCTTCGGCGCTTCCGGATTGACGTAGTCGAAGCGCTTGAAGTCAGCGGGGTACTTGACCTTTCCGAACAGGGATAACGCGTGGCGCCAAGGTAGCTCACTGGCGGATTGCGCGCGTGCTGCGCCGATGACGGGAACGCTGCCCAGGGAACCAAGGGCGGGAAGCGCTGCGGCAGCAGTGCCGGTGAGCAGGAGATCGCGTCGGGTAATGGCCAAATCAACATCCCTGTCTTGAAGGAGGCTACTCCTTTAAGTTCCCAATATAGGCGAGGTTTCGACCGAATATGTTGCTTTTTCCTCATCTTGAAAGGCCCGGCGACCTATCGGATGCGGCCAAACGCCCCGATAAATTCGTCGCGAGGCCCGGATACGGAAACGGCCAGGCTTTTCAGCCTGGCCGCATATTCCAAGACAGGTTCTTGAGGCCTTACTTCGACGCCGTCGGCAGCGGCTGAGGGTGCTCTGACAGCGAATTCAGATAGGCAATGACATCAGCGCGCTCGGAATCCTTGGGAATACCGGCAAAGCCCATCGCGGTGCCCGGGATGAAGCCCTTCGGATTGGCGATGAACTTGTTGAGGTCGTCGAACGTCCAGGTGCCGCCCTTGGCCTTCATGGCAGCCGAGAAGTTGAAGCCGCCGCGGCCTTCGCCCCTCTTCTCGCCGACGACGCCATAGAGGTTGGGACCAACGCGATTCGGGCCACCCTTTTCGAAGGTGTGGCAGGCGCCGCACTTCTTGGCGGCTGCAGAGCCCTTTTCGACGGAGGCGGTCTGGAGCAGCTTTTCGATCGGCTCGGAAGCTGCGGCGGCAGCGCCGCCTTCCTTGCCGTGGCCGGCATCTTCCTTCACGGCGATCTCGAAGCCGGGTTTTTCCGGCATCTTGGGCGAGAAAAGAGCCTGGGCGGTAAAGCTGGTCACCAAGAGAAAGAGACAGGTACCAAGCACGGCACCCATGATTTTATTGAGTTCGAAAGAGTCCATTTCCGGCCAGGCCCCACCGCAAGAAGGAAACAGCGGCGCAATCGGCCGCCAGGACGAGCCTCGGGAGAATCAAACGTTCCCTATTGTTTCCCCGAGTTTTGCCATTGAGATATCGGTTTGCCCGGGGTCTGGCAACCCGTATAAGCGACCCGGCTTTCAACCCGTCCCCACTCCATTTCTCGGCGCGGAAAACGCCCTGTTTGCAGGCTCTTGACCCGATGATTGATCCTCGCATCCTGGTGCTGATCCCGGCCCGCATGGCCGCCACCCGCCTGCCCGGCAAGCCGCTCGCCGATATCGCGGGCCAGCCGATGATCGTGCATGTGCTGCGCCGCGCCGAGGCCGCCGGTAT
>NZ_JALBGZ010000809.1:0-2617 GCF_023006515.1 Bradyrhizobium sp. PRIMUS42 | reverse complement strand
TGGCGCGGCGGCCGCCGCCCGCAGGGCTGGTGGCGTCCTCCCGACGGCAGCTATGGCTGGGCCGGCCCGGTGTTCTGGCCGTTCGCGCATGACGATCTCGCCAATGCGATCATCTTCGCCGACACCACCAGTATCTCGCTTTATGGCTATGGCGACATCTATGCCGCGATCTTCTCGCCCTACGCCGCCACCGAGCTCGCCGCCTACACCGCGCCGCAAGGCAGGCGCGCGCGCAAGATCCCGTCGGCGCAAAACATCTGCGATGTCAGCGATCCCGCCGGCTTCCCTGCAGAACTCATATCGACCGCCGTGCAGCCCAGCGAATTGCAGCGCGCCGCGCTCGACGAGCTCGTGAACGCCTGGCAGGCTGCCCGCGATAGCATCCGCGCCACCTGCCCGGCAGAGGTGCCCGCGACCGCGGCGGAGCGCCTCGGCCTGATGCGCGAGCGTCTCACGGTCATGATCAAGGCGATGGACACGTTTGCGCCGGCGCTCGCGAAATTCGAGGGGCTCCTCGACGACGGCCAGAAGACAAAGCTTGACGGGCTGGCCAGGGAGCGCCGCGCCGCGCTGGCCGCGGGCCAGAAGAAGGACACGCAGGCTGCATCAGCATGCGATCCCAACAGCGATCCACGCTATGACGAAAAGCTGCAGCGTCAGTATGAGCAGCTCGTGCAGCAGCAATGGCCCGCGGGCGACATCGCCGCGACGCTTCGCCTCGACGAGACCGCCCGCGCCCGCCTCGAGGTGCTGCAGGACACCACCCTGCGCACCATGGAAACGCTCAGTGCCTGCCCGTCACAGCCCGCCGCGACCCCGCAAGCCCGCCTCACTGCCGCCAAGGCACGGCTGGAGACGATGCTGCAGGCCGTGAACGGCGTCGCTGATGCCTTCGATGATTTCGAGGCTGACTTGAGCGACGAGCAGAAGGCGGGGTTCGAGGCGATCGGGCCGAAGCGCGGGGCGTGATCGGGCCACGCGGAGCGGCATCTTTTGTCACCGGAAGCGGGTCATGCAGAGCTGCTTGTCCTCGGCCTTCTTTTGGAAGCCGTAGTGAATGCAAGCCGCATCTTCCGTTGGCGTGTGCTTCCTGATCTTGAGATAGATGCGGGACGGCTTGCCCTCGCCAAAATAGAGATCACCCGAAACAGCCACCTTGCCGTCGCCGACAAACTCGTGGCGGTTGAAGTCGCCGGCTTCGGCGGTCGTTCCGAAGCAGCCACGCACGAGATTCATGAGCTTGTCAGTACGCTGTTCCAGCTCGCGTCGCGTGGTCTTGTCGTATTTCCAGTCGCATTCATAGGTCGGCACGATGCGCAACGTGATGTCCTTGTCGGTCCCCATTTCTATCGCGCACACGGCTGAGGTCGAAAGGAAGTCCTGCGAAAGGGTCACGGGGGTGACGTACTCGTCGATCGCCGCGAGGTCGCTGATCTTGACGCCCTTGCTCCCAAGCGTGCCGGGTTCGATGAACCACTGCTCCTTCTTCTCCTTCGTGATGGCAGCGAAGAGGGTTGCGGCTTCGGAGCTGACGGATCTTATCTTCTCGCAAAACTGGCTTTGCCTCTGGCTCGCATCGGCCGCCTTCACCGCCGGAGTGGATTTTTCTTCCTTGGCGAGCTTGTCGGCCTGGATCTCTTTGAGCTGCCGGATCATGCCGGACAGATATTCGAGGTCGGCCTTGGCGCAGGCCTTGGCTTTCCTGGCTTCGCCCTCCTTCAACCAGCCGACGTACATCTTGTCGACCGGGCCCTTGCTGCAGCCGGCATCGATCAGCTTGAGCTGCTCGGTGTAATAGGCCTGCTGATCCTTCAGATTGTTGTCGGCGTCGATACAGCTCAAAGCATGGTCGCGCAGGTCGGTGAGACGGTTGTACTCGTCGCGATCGATTTCCTTCTTGTCGTATCTGTCCCTGATCGGCGGCATCGTCGCGTATTTCAGGTCTTCGATGGCGGCGCGCTCGCGTGCATTGAGATTGAGGGACGCCTTCTGCTCGGCATCGAGACGATGTTCCACACTAAAATCGCTAGGACAGCGGTTGGCCGCCTGCAGGGTCACGGGATTCAGGACGACGAAGGCAAGGACAACGAAGCCGACGCAATTGCGCATGGGACTATTCCTGGGGCGAGCAATGTCGGCAAAATAGCCGGAAATCCGTCCCAGGCAATCCCGTTGGTCTATGCTGCTGCGCGTGCCCGGCGATCCCCAGGCTACCCGCACGCCCAGTCGAACTTCATATCCCCGAAGTCGAGCTGCGCGTTGCCGGTGCCGAAATTGTAGCCGCCAAGATATTCCTCGAACTCGATGTAGAACGGGCTCATCTCCGGGACCGCCTGGCAGGGCCGCATGGTGCCGCCGAGATGGTTGTGGGCGTGGTCCTTGGCCCAGTCGTGCAGGCGGTAATTCTCTGGGCTCGGGACGCCGTCAAAGTAATAGTAGGACTGATAGTCGCTCGGCGGGTTGCGCGGGAAGTGCGGGTCCTGCGGGGGCTTTCCGGCGTTGGGATCGGTCGCGCGCGGCACCAAGGCGATTCCGAGGTTCTCGGTCAGATCGGCGCGCGGAGGGCCCGCGAACATTTTCTGCGCAAAGGGCGGGGCGGCCCCGTAGAAGGCGCTGG
>NZ_JALBGZ010000808.1:0-2620 GCF_023006515.1 Bradyrhizobium sp. PRIMUS42 | reverse complement strand
CAGCCGCTGCTGCCAAGCGGCGCTGCCAGCGCGATCGACGTCGCCACCATCCAGGGCCAGGTCCACGCCCAGTCCGTTCATCGCGTCGGCGAGCTCGCCGAGCGCAACCCCAACGAAACCGTCGCCATCATCCGCCAGTGGCTGACCGAACCAACCAAGTAATCCGAATCAAGAATCCCAGCCAGTGAATCAAGAAGTGATCTGACATGGCCGCCAGTCTGCAAAACGCCAACTCGAACGACATCACCAGCGTGATCTCCACGCTCGGCCAGCGTGCCGGCAGCCGCGCGGGCGCCCAGACCGAGGCAGTGACGGGACCCAAGCGCGCCGCGATCCTGATGCTCGCGCTGGGCGAGCAGTATGGGGGCAAGATCTGGTCGATGCTCGACGACGACGAGGTGCGCCAGCTCTCGCTGGAGATGTCGACGCTCGGCACCGTCGAGGTCGATACGGTCGAGGACATGCTGCTCGAATTCGTCTCGCGCATGTCGGCCTCCGGCGCGCTGATGGGCAATTTCGACGCCACCGAGCGGCTGCTGCAGCAATACCTGCCGCCGGAGCGTGTCAACGGCATCATGGACGAGATCCGCGGCCCTGCCGGGCGCAACATGTGGGAGAAGCTCTCCAACGTGCAGGAAGAGGTCCTCGCCAACTACCTCAAGAACGAATATCCACAAACCATCGCGGTCGTGCTGTCGAAGCTGAAGCCGGAGCACGCCGCGCGCGTGCTCGGCATCTTCCCCGAGGAGCTCGCGCTCGACGTCGTCAACCGCATGCTGAAGATGGAAGCGGTGCAGAAGGAGGTGATCGAGAGCGTGGAGAAGACGCTGCGCACCGAATTCATGTCCAATCTGTCCCAGACCCGCCGCCGCGACGCCCACGAGGTGATGGCTGAAATCTTCAACAATTTCGACCGCCAGACCGAAACTCGCTTCATCACCTCGCTGGAAGAGGACAACCGCGAATCGGCCGAGCGCATCAAGGCGCTGATGTTCACCTTCGACGACCTCGTGAAGCTCGATTCCGGATCGGCCCAGACCCTGATGCGCAACGTCGACAAGGACAAGCTCGGCGTCGCGCTCAAGAGCGCCAACGAGGACGTCCGCAACTTCTTCTTCGGCAACATGTCCTCGCGCGCGGCCAAGATGCTCCAGGACGACATGGCGGCGATGGGCCCGGTCCGGCTGCGCGACGTCGACGAGGCCCAGGCGCTGCTGGTCAACCTCGCCAAGGATCTCGCCGCCAAGGGCGAGATCATGCTGACCAAGAACCGCGCCGACGACGAACTGGTGTACTGATGGCCGCTCCGGCAAAATTCCTGTTCGATACCGACTTCGCGGCGCCCGAGCGGGCGACGCGGGAGAAGGCCGCGACCGCCACGGAGATCGCCCAGAAGATCGCCGAAGCCGAGGCGCGCGCCTATCAGGACGGCTTTGCCGCCGGCCAGCTGGAGGCCAAGGCCGAGAGCGACCGCCGCGTCGCGCTGGCCATGGAAGAGATCAACATCGGCATCCGCGGCATCGCGTCCGGCATCGGCAACATCGAATCGAAGATGGAGACCGAGGCGGTCGACGTCGCGGTGGCGGTCGCGCGCAAATTGTGCGCCGACCTCGTCGCCGCCGAGCCGCTGGGCGAGATCGTCGCGCTGGTCAAGGACTGCTTCTCGCATCTGGTCGCGACGCCGCATCTGGTGGTCCGCGTCAACGACGCGCTCTACGACAGCGCACGCGAGAAGATCGAGCGGCTCGCCAAGCAGAGCGGCTTCGAAGGACGGCTGGTGATCCTGGCCGAGCCGGAGATTGCGACCGGCGACTGCCGGATCGAATGGGCCGATGGCGGCGTCGTGCTCGAGCGCGGCGCCATCGCGGCCAAGATCGACGAAATGGTCGGACGCTATGTCGCGTCCCGCAGGGGGAGTTAACCCATGAGCGACACCGACGGACAGGTCCCGCTGCCCGATCTCAACGGCCCGATGCCGCCCACCGGCACGGACGTCGGCTACAGCGAGGACGAATATGCGGCGCGTGCCGCCGCCGATCTCGAGGCCGTGTTCGACGTTCCCGTGCAGGTCTCGGCGGTGCTCGGCCGCTCCAAGATGGACGTCAGCGAGCTCCTGAAGCTCGGGCCCGGCACCGTGCTCGAGCTCGACCGGCGCGTGGGCGAAGCCATCGACATCTACGTCAACAACAAGCTGGTCGCCCGCGGCGAAGTCGTCCTGGTCGAGGACAAGCTCGGCGTGACCATGACCGAAATCATCAAGACCGAACGCAGCTAGCTATTGCGACTGCAAGGAATGACGCGCGGCAGCGCGACCAGACGGACAGGAGACTGACATGCGGCTTCTCATCGTTGGCACATTGAAGGGCCAGCTCACCACCGCCACCAAGATCGCGATGGACAACGGCGCCACCGTGACCCATGCCGAGGATCACGAGCAGGCCATGCGCGTGCTGCGCGGCGGCAAGGGCGCCGACCTCCTGCTGGTCGACGTCGCCCTCGACATCCGCGACCTCGTGATGCGGCTCGAAGCCGAGCACATCCATGCCCCGATCGTGGCCTGCGGCATCACCAACGACGCCCGCGCCGCGGTCGCCGCGATCCACGCCGGCGCCAAGGAATA
>NZ_JALBGZ010000807.1:0-2623 GCF_023006515.1 Bradyrhizobium sp. PRIMUS42 | reverse complement strand
AGGAGCGGGTGCTCGACGCGCTGGTCGGCGCCAATTCCAGCCCTGCGACGCGCGAATCCTTTCGCAAGAAGCTGCGCGCCGGCGAGCTCAACGACAAGGAAATCGAGGTCGAGACGCAGTCGTCCGGCAGCGGCATGCCGATGTTCGAGATTCCGGGCATGCCGGGCGCGCAGATGGGCGCGATCTCGATCGGCGACATTTTTGGTAAGCTCGGCGGCCGCAGCAAGACGCGGCGGCTGACGGTCGAGGGCTCGCACGAGATTCTCGTCAACGAGGAATCCGACAAGCTGCTGGACACCGATCAGCTGACGCTGGAGGCGATCAGTGCGGTCGAGAACAACGGCATCGTGTTCCTCGACGAGATCGACAAGATCTGTGCACGTGACGGCCGCGTCGGCGGCGACGTCTCGCGCGAGGGCGTGCAGCGCGATCTGCTGCCCTTGATCGAAGGCACCACGGTCTCGACCAAGCATGGCGCGGTGAAGACCGACCACATCCTGTTCATCGCGTCCGGCGCCTTCCACGTCGCAAAGCCGTCAGACCTGTTGCCGGAATTGCAGGGCCGCCTGCCGATCCGCGTCGAATTGCAGGCGCTGACCCGCGACGACATGCGCCGCATCCTGACCGAGCCAGAGGCCTCGCTGATCAAGCAATATGTCGCCTTGATGCAGACCGAGGGCGTGACGCTCGACATCACCCACAGCGCCATCGACGCGCTCGCCGATGTCGCGGTCGCGGTGAACTCGACCGTCGAAAACATCGGCGCGCGGCGGCTGCAGACCGTGATGGAGCGGGTGCTCGACGAGATCTCCTTCACCGCCCCCGACCGCAACGGTGAGACCGTCCGGGTCGATGCGGATTTTGTGCAGAAACACGTCGGCGACCTCGCCAAGAACGCGGATCTGAGCCGGTTCATTTTGTAATTTGGGTTCAGTCCGCTATCTATCTCGCTGTCGTCCCCGCCTGGTGCGCGATTGCGCACGGGCGCGGGGACCCAAAACCACCAGCGGTCCTCGTTGAACCAGATAGTAGCTCCAGCCCTGCCTCAAATGGCCTCCTGTGGTTATGGGTCCCGGGTCGCGCGGAGCCTGTCATCGGGCCGCGCTTTGCGCGGACCCGGTGGCTTGCCCGGGACGACGGCGGAGTTTGACGCGCCGTCGGTGGCACGTGCCCGCTAATATCTGGCAAAACCCCTGGCGGCTCCTGCTCGCGGTCAACGCGGCGGTCATCGTCGGCGTCTTCGTCCACAAGATCCAGCTGCCGCCTTACGTCCCCTATATCCATCTCCTGGTCGACTACCATTTCGGCTTCATCAAGCGCGCATGGATCGGCGCCATCGTCGCGCTGTTTACGGACAAGGTGCCGGTATGGTCCGTGTTCGCGCTCGGCGGGGTGACATGGCTGGTGACACTCGGCCTGTATGCAAGACTATTCCAGAAGACCTTTGGCTTCACCGCTAAAACGCTGCCGCTGTTCGTCTTCATGGCGGGCTCGCCATTCTTCCTGAAGAACTTCATGCACACGCTCGGCCATTTCGACATCTATGGCTGCGCGCTGGCGCTCATCCTGCTGCTGATGCCGGCGGGCTCGCTGCTGTTCGTCGCCACAGCCGCGCTGTTCTCGATCGTCCTCGTGCTGATCCACCACATTCATCTCTTGATGTATGTGCCGACGATCATCACCATCGTGGCGGTCAGGCACTACCTCGCTTACGGCTGCAATCGCAGCAACGTCGCCTTCGGCATCCTCGCCTTGCTCATTGTCTCGGCGCTGTTCTTCGCCGCGCAATTCCTGGGAACGATGCCGGTCCCGGAAGCGGATTTCGTCGCGTATCTGAAGACCCGGATGGCCGATCCGGCGCGAACCGACCTGCTGCAATTCGCCTACATCTGGTACCAGCCGCTGGCGAAGGAGGTTTTGGACACCTGGGGGCGCCTGCCGCACAATATCCTCGGCCTACCCGTCTTTGCGCTGCTGATCTGGCTGCACACGCCGCTGTGGCGCTATTTTACGAAGCTGATCGGCGCGCTCGCAAGCGAGACGCACCGGCGCCTCGTGATCGCGGCGCTGATCGGCGTCAGCCTCGCCTATCTCGTGATGTTCGCGATGGTGTTCGACTATTCCCGTTGGATATCGAACTGGGCGGTCTGCATGTTCCTGATCCTGCATGCGGCGAAGATGCTGCCGGCTGCGCGCGAGACGCCGCTGATTCCAGCCGAGGATCGGACAACGAACATCTTCGGCCTGATCCTCACACTGATCCCGCGCGTCGGAATCATCCGGCCGTTCTAAAATCTCGCCCGCCTGATCCGCACATACAGCGCGCCCTCGCCGCCATGGCCGATATGCGCCGTCTCGAAGCCGACGACGAAGGCGCGGAATTCCGGCAGGCTCAGCCATTCCGGCACCAGGCGGCGCAGCACGCCGCTTTCGCCGCCGCTGCGGCCCTTGCCGGTGATGACCAGCACGAAGGTCAGGCCGTCATGATGGGCGCGGTGCAGGAAGCCGGTCAGCGCACGATGGGCGCGCGTCTGGGTCATTCCGTGCAGATCAAGCCGCGCCTCGATCTCGCTGCGGCCGCGCGACAGTTTTGTCCGCTCGCGCTTGCCAAGCGGCGCCAGAG
>NZ_JALBGZ010000806.1:0-2631 GCF_023006515.1 Bradyrhizobium sp. PRIMUS42 | reverse complement strand
CGTCCGCAGTCTGGTAAAAGCCATCGATCGCAAGCAGTTCGGCCTCGATCTTCTGGCAATAGATGCGTGCGCTGGTGTGACCGTTCACGCCCGCCATGGCGCGGCCACGCACCGCGTTCAGCTCGGCCGACCGCGGCGTCGAAAGTGGTGTGCTGCTCGACACCGGCGGAGGCAACTTTGCATTCCACGCCGACGCCTATGGCCGCACGACCTCCGACTATTCCATCCCGAGCTATCCGTATCTGAACGATCAGTCGCGGCCCGTGAACGGCCGCCAGCCGAACTCGGCGACACGTTCGGACGGCGCCTCGATCGGCGGCTCCTACTTCTTCCAGGGCGGCTATATCGGCGCGTCGATCACGCAGAACGACTCGCTCTACCACATCCCCGGCATCGACGGCGCCGACCACCACACGCGGATCGACGGCCACCAGACCAAGATCAACGTCAAGGGCGAGTACCATCCTGATGCTGCCGCGATCGACGCCGTCCGCTTCTGGGCCGGCGCGACCGACTACCGCCACAACGAGATCGGCCTTGCCGATCCCGCCGACCTCAACAGCGACGGCATACGCCAGACCTTCACCAACAAGGAGCAGGAGATCCGCACCGAGGTGCAGCTGATGCCGTTCAACGCGCGCTTCGCCGAGGTGACGACGGCGCTGGGCTTCCAGGTCGGCCACCAGGAATTGAGCGCGCCGAGCCCGGACAATCCCGGCACGTTGTTCAACGGCCTGTGGGACCCCAACAACAGCACGCGCGTTGCCGGCTACGCCTTCAACGAGTTCAAGTTCACGGCGGCGACGCGGGCGCAGGTCGCCGGCCGCATCGAGCACGTCGAGCTGCACGGCACGACACCGGACTTCCCGGCCGATTATTTGCCCGACGGCACGCCGCAGGCAGCGATCGCGCGCAATCCGTCGTTCACGCCGAAGAGCGGCAGCATCGGCCTGTTGCAGGACCTGCCGGGCGGCATGGTCGGCAGCATCACCGCGCAATATGTCGAGCGCGCACCGAAGGCGGCCGAGCTGTTTTCGCGTGGTGGGCATGATGCGACGGCGACGTTCGACATCGGCAATCCGAACCTCACCATCGAGACCGCGAAGTCGGTCGAACTCGGCGTGCGCAGGGCGACGGGGCCGTTCCGCTTCGAGGCGACGGTCTACTACACGCATTTCGACAATTTCATCTATCGCCGCCTCACCGGCGTGTCCTGCGACGACGACTTTGCATCCTGCGGCACGCCGGGCGCGGAGCTGAACCAGGCCGTCTACTCGCAGCGCAATGCCAACTTCCGCGGCGGCGAATTCCAGTCGCAGCTCGACGTTGGCGCATTCCAGGGCGGCATCTGGGGCATCGAGAACCAGCTCGACTTCGTCCGCGCCACCTTCAGCGACGGCACCAACGTGCCGCGCATTCCCCCGATGCGCATGGGCGGCGGCGTGTTCTGGCGCGACGACAACTGGCTGATGCGCGTGAACCTCCTGCACGCCTTCGCGCAGAACAACGTCGCGGCGATCGCGGAGACGCCGACGGCAGGCTACAATCTGCTGAAGGCAGAGGTCAGCTACAAGACCAAGCTCGACCGCAACTGGTTCGGCGCACGCGAGATGATGGCCGGCATCGTCGGCAACAACCTCCTCAACGAGAACATCCGCAACTCTGTGTCCTACAACAAGGACGAGGTCTTGATGCCCGGCATCGGGGTGCGGGCATTCGCAAACTTCAAGTTCTGAGGCGGAATGCGGTCGGGGCCTTTAGGGCCCCGACATACGCCCGTTCAGCGGTGGGCCGTAGCCCGGATGGAGCGCAGCGAAATCGGGGCTGCGGACTCACGCCGAGCGCGCGAGCCGCTTCTCGAAACGCCATTGATCGACGGGAAAAGGCCCAATCGACGTCTCCGACATCATGACGAAGGTGCCGACGTTGTCCCAGCCGCTCTTTTCGTAGAATCGTGCGGCACGCATGTTGCCGACCGCGCATGCGAGCCACGCCAATTCGACACCCCGCGCCGCGAGGCGTTTCTCGGCGTCCGCGATCAGTGCGGCAGCGCCCCCCCTCCCGTGGGCAGCCTGCGACACGAAGAGCTGATACAATTCGTCAGACTTGATCGCGCAGAAACCCGAGGGCGCGCCGACCGGGCCAACGACATTGATGGTGTCGAGCATGGCCGCGAGCCGGTCGCGAAAGTTCGGCAACGTGCGGAGGCGGACAAGCTCGGGCGGTGCGAGCAAGGCGTGCGAGCCGTGCCAGGCGTCGTGCCACACCTGCGCGAGGTGATCGATCTCGGCGGGGTCGGCGGGTCGCACCTGCATGGTCGTGACTCCAAGAGATCGTCGTAGCCCGGAGATATATCCCTACCCTGCCCGCGCCTTGCTCCAGTCCGGGCCGACCGGGCCCGACACGCCCTCGAAGGCGCCGTCGACGAGCTCGAACACCAGGATGCGGGCGGCGTCGACAGGGCCCGGCATGGTGACGCGGCCCTTCGGGACCGGCTTGAAGCCAACACGGCTGTAATAGGGCTCGTCGCCGACCAGCAGCACGAGACGGTGGCCTTTCGCCTTTGCGTCCTTGAGCGCGCGCTCCATCAACAGACGGCCGACACCGCGGCCGCGGAACGGCGGCTCGACC
>NZ_JALBGZ010000805.1:0-2635 GCF_023006515.1 Bradyrhizobium sp. PRIMUS42 | reverse complement strand
GAGCTTGAGCGCCTCGAACACCGGCGCGAGTTTGCCGAAGTCGGCGCGCGGTGCCAGCGTCGCGACCTTGGCGGGATCATCCAGCGGATCCAGCCGCGGGCCCTCGCCGACCTCGAACCGGACCGAGCGTCCGAGCGCATAGGGGATCACCAGAATATCCGAGAAGATGATCGCGGCATCGAAGCCGAACCTGCGGATCGGTTGCAGCGTCACCTCGGCCGCAAGCTCCGGATTGAAGCAGAGATCGAGGAACCCGCCGGCCTTGGTGCGCACCTCGCGATATTCCGGCAAATAGCGGCCGGCCTGTCGCATCATCCACATGGGCGGGATGCTCTGGCGCTGGCCGGAGAGCACGTCGATGAAGGGCTTTTTTGCAGATTGGGGCACGAATGGTCCTGAACAGGGTTATGGCTCCTGATACACCGCCTCGGCCCGCAGCGGAACAGGGGAACCAGCGCAACAGGGCCGCGTTGACCAGCCGATGGAGGACACCATGGCTGAGACATTCAATCCCGCGCCGCATGACAAGCACGCCGACGATCTGCACGAAGCGCTCGCTGCCGACCGCCACACCAAGCTCGATGCCGGGCTGAAAGATACCTTTCCCGCGTCCGATCCCGTGAGCGCGACTCAGCCGACGCCCTCAAAGGCCGATGTGGATGCCGACAATCCCTCGCTCTGGGACAAGGTTAAGGCCATCTTCAGCTAGCGGAGTGCGACGTCGGCTTCCGATCGGCTTGCTAATGTCCTGTTAGCGATGCGCTGATCCCAGCGTCCGTACGACTACGGAAAACGGGCCTATCGCGGCCTATTCCGGCGGTACTTTCAGAGTTCAATAACAGAAGCGGCAGAGGTTCCGAAACATCGGAGAACTCTGCCGCATGAGTGCTGCTACCCAACGAGTTGGATGGAGTCGCCTGCCGCTGCGCGCGGCGGCGTTCGTCGTGCTGACCTGCGTGACCATCCTCGGCGTCAGCGGCTGGCGCGAATGGGCCGCGCGCGATGCGGTGCTCAGGGGTACCGAGACCGAGATGGCGAACGTCGCCCGTTCGCTGACACAGCATGCCGAGGACAGCCTCGATCTCCTGGATTCCGGCGTCGTCGGCGTCGTCAGCCGGCTCGAGATGGACGGCGCCGGGCCTGCCACGATCGCGAAGCTGCGCACCCTGCTGGATGCGCGCAAGAAGGCGATCGAGCGCTTTCACAGCCTCGCCATCATTGATGACCAGGGCAACTGGCTGACCTCGCCCGGCACGATCGGCTCGACCCTCACCGACGATGCCTTCTTCCGCCATCACCAGCTCTCGCCCAAGCGCGAGGCCCATGTCGGCCGCCCCGTGAAGAGCTTGCTCGACGGCGAATGGGTCGTCACCCTGTCGCGCCGCTTCAACAAGCCGGACGGCAGCTTCGGCGGCGTGGTGCTCGCCACCATCAGCTCGAAATATCTTTCGCATTTCTACGAGCAGTTCGAGATCGGCCGCAACAGCTCGGTGACGCTGACTCATGGCGACGGCCTGATTGTCGCACGCAACCCGAACAACGAAAAGTTCGTCGGACACAGCGTTGCCGACAAGCCGCTGTTCCGCGACGCCAACCTGCAGCGACCGGGCGGCGCCTATCATTTCAAATCGCCGCTCGACGGTGCCGAGCGCGTCAGCTTTTTCAAGCGCAGCAGCCGCTACCCGCTCCTCCTGCTGGCCACCGTCGACAAGGCCGAACTGATCGCGCCTTGGCGCGCCGCGGCAATCTCCCGCATGCTCTACGTCATCGCGCTGGTGATGCTGATTGCGGTCATCGGTGCCGTGCTGGTGCGGCAGTTGCAGCGGGGCCAGCGCATGGCCGCGGCCCTGACCGAGAAGGAGGCGCATTTCCGCCTGCTCGCGGAAGGCTCCAGCGATATGGTGACCCGCATCGGGCTCGACGAGCGGCTGCGCTATGTCTCGCCCTCATCCGCGCGCGTCGTCGGCTGGCGCGCCAATCAGTTGATGGGCACGCCGGCACTGGCGGGCATCAATCCGGAGGATCTGCCGGAGGTCCAGACGATCGTCGACGCCATGAAGCGTGGCGAGAGGGAGGAGGCGCGCCTCACCTACCGCAACTCGCACCGGGACAACGGCGAAGTCTGGCTCGAATCGACCATGCGGGTGACGCGCAAGGACAATGGCCGCGTCGACGGCGTGGTCGCGATCTCCCGCGACATCACCGAGCACAAGAAGCTGGAAACCAGGCTCGAGACGCTTGCGATCGAGGACAGCCTCACCGGCCTTGCCAATCGCCGTCGCTTCGACGAGCGGCTGAAGGAGGAATGGGCGCGCGCCTATCGCGATCGCTCCAGCCTCGCTTTGCTCATGATCGATGTGGATCACTTCAAGGCCTATAACGACGAATACGGCCATCCCGCGGGCGATGCCTGCCTGCGCCTGGTCGCAAAGATCATCGCGGCCGAGACGCAGCGGGCCGGCGATCTGGCGGCGCGCTATGGCGGCGAGGAATTCGCCATGCTGCTGCCGAATACCGATGCCGCCGGCTGCGCCCGGATCGGCGAACGGATCCGCACTGCCATTCACGAGGCCGACCTCGTTCATAGCAGCAATCAAGCGTCTGGATGCGTCACCGCCTCGGTCGGCGGCGCGAC
>NZ_JALBGZ010000804.1:0-2642 GCF_023006515.1 Bradyrhizobium sp. PRIMUS42 | reverse complement strand
CGACCACCACGTCGTGGCGCGCGCCGGTGGAGCCGTCGATCATGGTGACGGTCTTCTGCTCGCCGGGAGCGGCCTGCTTCGGCGCTTCGTTGGTCTCGTGCTTGCCCTCTTGCCTGGTTTCGGGCCCATGGCCTGTGGCGGCGGGCTTCTCGTCCGATGCCTTGTCCATCGGCTTGAGCGCGATCCGCGTCATCGGCTCGCCGCCGAGCGGATCCTTGTTGAAGATGGCGAAGCCGACAAAGGTAACCAGGAACAGTCCGAGCAGGACGGCGAGCAGCTGCATGGCCGTGAACGGCAGCCGCAGCCGGCGTTTCCGGCGCGGCTTATCCTGTCCGAGCGGGGCGCTCAGATCATCGGCCGTTTCAGTCATGCGCGATCCCGAATCACTGCGAATGACGATACCACGCCGAGGTCAAGCGGCGGCAGGCCGGGATAGGCCGGGGATGCCAGGAGTTGCAAGCAAAAAGGGCGGCTCCAGGAGCCGCCCTTTTCGTCAGATCTTACGATGCCAGGACCTAGTTCGCCGCCTTGGGCTTGTCGGTCGTGGCCTTGTTGTCGCCGCCGGGAGTGGGCGCGGCGGAGGCGCTGTTCTTGATGCCGTGGAGCAAATCGTCGGCGAGCTTGAGCGCCTTGTCGTCCTTGGCGTCCGGCGGGACGTAGGACTGCGAGCCGGTCTTCTCGTCGCCGTCGTTCTTGAGATGGCCGCGCAGCGAGGCTTCGCCCTTGGTGTCGGTGCGCGACTTCAGCTCGTCCGGCACGTCCTGCAGCACTTCGATGTCGGGCACGATGCCCTTGGCCTGGATCGACTTGCCCGACGGCGTGTAATAGCGCGCGGTGGTCAGACGCAGCGCACCGTTGCCGCTTCCGAGCGGAATGATGGTCTGCACCGAACCCTTGCCGAACGAGCGGGTGCCGACGATGGTCGCGCGCTTGTGGTCCTGCAGCGCGCCGGCGACGATTTCCGACGCCGAAGCCGAGCCGCCATTGACCAGCACGATGACCGGCTTGCCCTTGGTGAGGTCGCCCGAATGCGCGGTGCGCCGCTGGGTTTCCTCGGCATTGCGGCCGCGGGTCGACACGATCTCGCCCTTCTCCAGGAACGAGTCGGAGACGGTGACCGCTTCCTCGAGCAGGCCGCCCGGATTGTTGCGGAGGTCAATGACGTAGCCCTTGAGCTTGTCGCCGATCTGATTCGAGAGGTTGGCGACCTCGCGCTTCAGGCCTTCGGTGGTCTGCTCGTTGAAAGTGGTGATGCGGATATAGGCGATGTCGTCCTGCTCGACACGCGCGCGCACCGAGCGGACGCGGATGTTGTCGCGCACCAGAGTGACGTCGATCGGATTGTCCTGGCCCTTGCGGATGATCTTGAGCTTGATCTTGGTGTTGACCGGGCCGCGCATCTTCTCGACCGCCTGGTTCAGGGTCAGGCCCTGCACCGCCTCGTCGTCGAGATTGGTGATGATGTCGTTGGCCATGACACCGGCGCGCGAAGCCGGCGTGTCGTCGATCGGCGAGACCACCTTGATCAGGCCGTCTTCCATCGTGACCTCGATGCCGAGGCCGCCGAACTCACCGCGGGTCTGCACCTGCATGTCGCGGAAGCTCTTGGCGTCCATGTAGCTCGAATGCGGATCGAGGCCGGTGAGCATGCCGCTGATGGCGGATTCGATCAGCTTGGTGTCGTCGGGCTTCTCGACATAGTCGGAGCGCACGCGCTCGAAGACGTCGCCGAACAGATTGAGCTGGCGATAGGTGTCCGCGGTGGCAGCTCGCGCGCTCGAGCCCATGAACACCGCGCGCGGCTGCGTCACGAACAGCGTCAGCGCCGCACCGGTGGCTGCGCTGAGGAGGATTACTGAAGTCTTGCGCATCATCCGCGAACCTTCTCGCCTTCATTTGCGGCCCACCATGGGCCTGGATCGATTGGAGTGCCGTCCTTACGGAACTCGACATACAGCACAGGTTGACTCGCGTTCGTCGCGAGAATGGAAGCGACCTGAGAGGTCGACCCCATGGTCGCGACCGGCTCCCCCGTGAGCACAAACTGTCCGATGTTGACCGAAATGCGCTCCATCCCGGCGATCAGGACATGATACCCGCCCCCGGCGTTTAGGATCAAGAGTTGTCCATAGCTGCGGAACGGGCCGGAATAGACCACCCAGCCGTCACACGGCGTCGTGACCTGGGAGCCGGGCTTGGTCGCCAGCGAAATACCCTTCTGGACCCCGCCGACCCCGTCGGAACCGCCAAAATCCCTGATCTTGTTACCGTTAACCGGAAGAGGCAGCAGACCCCTGGCCGAGGCAAAGGCAATCGCCGGCGTGGTCCGGGACCGGTCCTTGAATGCGCCCGGGCCGGATTTGGCGCTGGCGGCCGCCTTGGCCTCGGCGAGCTTTGCCGCCTCGGCGGCCTTCTCGGCAGCCTTGGCGGCGCTTTGCAGGTCCTGCTCCATCTTGGTGATCAGCCCCTGGAGATCCCCGACCTGCTTTGAAAGCATGATCGCGCGCGAATTCTCGGCGTCGAGATCCTTTTCGCGCCCCGCCTGCTGGCGCTGTCGCTCGTCGACGAGCGCGGTGAGCCGGGTCTGGTCGCTGCGGACCCGGTCGCGGTCAGAGGCGAGCTGGTCGCGCTCGGTGGCGATG
>NZ_JALBGZ010000803.1:0-2647 GCF_023006515.1 Bradyrhizobium sp. PRIMUS42 | reverse complement strand
AGATTCGGGACCTGGAATACCTGCCGACATGAAGGACAAGGTATTCAACTGGTTCGAAAACACACCGAGCTGGCGCAGCCAGGCCGCTGTGCCCTGCGCGAGCTTCTCGCCGCGGAAGCATGAGACCACGGCGCGGCGGCCGGCGAATGCGCCGCCCCAGTCCGTCACCTTGTCGTGGCTGAGCTTGATGGAGCCCGGGATCAGCCGCTGGTCGGCGGCAAAATCCTCCTCGGTCCGAACGTCGATCAGGGCAGGACCGTTCGCCGTGCCGATCAGCCGTGCCAATTTGTCAGACGATATCGCTGTGAATGTAGACATGTTGCGTCCTCGCAAGAATTGAACGGGACGCGATGCTTGGGCCTGTCGCCTCGTGGGGAGATCGCTCAAATCCCCATGGGGCAGATTACAGCGAAACTAAGAAGCACTGTCAATCCGCGAGAACGATGGACCTTCGAGAATTGGCGCTGGCCGGTCTATATTGCGTGACGAGCGACCTGAATCTTCTGGAGAATTCGATGCATTCCCATTCCATCGAACAATGGACCCACGACCACGCCTTCCTGGGCGAAAAGCACGACGAGAACGAGCGGCGCACCTGGCTCGTGGTCGTGCTGACGCTGGTCATGATGGTCGGCGAGATCGTGGCCGGCTCGCTGTTCGGGTCGATGGCGCTGCTGGCCGACGGCTGGCACATGGGCACGCATGCGGCGGCGCTCGGCATTGCCGCCTTCGCCTATCGGTTCGCGCGGCGGCACCTCGGGAATGCGCATTTCACCTTCGGGACCGGCAAGTTCGGCGATCTCGCCGCCTTCGCCAGTGCGATCATCCTCGGCCTGGTCGCGGTCGAGATCGCCTATGAGAGTGTGCTGCGGCTGATCAATCCGGTGCCGATCGTCTATGGCGAGGCGATGGCGGTGGCCGCACTCGGCCTCGGCGTCAATCTCGCCAGCGCGTGGCTGCTGCGCGACAGCCACCATCATCACCATCACGGTCACGAGCACGGCCATGCGCATGACGATCACGACGATCATGACCATGATCACCACGGCCATCACCATCACGACAACAATCTGCGCGCGGCCTATGTCCATGTCATGACCGATGCCGCGACCTCGGTGCTGGCGATCGCAGCGCTCGCCGTCGCCATGTATTCGGGATGGGTCTGGGCCGATCCCGCCGTCGGCCTAATCGGCAGCGCGGTGATCGCGAGCTGGGCGTTCGGCCTCGTCAAGTCGTCAGGTGCGGTGCTGCTCGACGTGCGCGCCGACGAGAAGCTGGAGCGGGTGATCCGCTCGCGGATGGAGGTCGGCGACGACCGCGTCACCGACCTCCATCTCTGGCAGGTCGGTCCCGGCCATTGTGCCGTGCTGCTCTCGGTGGTGTCGGACCAGCCGAAGCAGCCGGCCGCTTACAAGCGGCGGCTCGCCGGGCTGAAGGGCCTCAGCCACGTCACGGTGGAGGTCGAGACCTGCCCGCATTGACGAGACCGGAATTCTGCGGCGCGGCCGGGGTTGTTCCTCGGTCGGCCTGCATGGCTGCAAGGGAGGAACAATGATGCACAGGACCAAGCTCGCTCTCCTTATCGCTGCACTGACCCTGTCCGGCCCCGCGGCGCTGGCGCAATCGGAAAAGTCCGGCGTCGAAAGGCTCTACGTCCTCAATTGCGGCGAGGGCACCGCCGGCGACATCTCGCGCTGGACGCCCGGCCTGAACGAGGGCAAGACGATGGACTTCGTCGACGGCTGCTATCTCGTCAAGCACAGCAAGGGCTGGTTCCTGTGGGATACCGGCATTGCCGATTCCGTCGCTTCCATGCCTGGCGGTCTCGTGCCGGCCGACCCCAAGGCCGTCACCTGGCGGCGGCCGAAGACGCTGGCCAGCCAGCTCGAACAGCTCGGCCTCAAGCCGGAGGACGTCAAGGCGATGGCCGTCTCACATACGCATCCCGATCACACTGGCAATGTCGAGCTGTTTCCGCAGGCCCTGCTTTACGTGCAGAAGGCCGAATATGACTGGCCCGGCGCCAACAACGCACCGCGCTTCAAGCCTTCGCACCCGGTCGAGCTGCTTAACGGCGACAAGGATGTCTTCGGCGACGGCAGCGTGACCATCCTGTCGACGCCCGGCCACACGCCGGGACACCAGTCGCTGCTGGTGAAACTGCCGAAGACCGGCGCCGTGGTGCTGTCGGGCGATGCCGTGCACTTCAAAGACAATTGGGACAACCGCCGCGTGCCCGGCATGAACGTCGACAAGGACCAGAGCGCGGCCTCGATGCAGAAGATCGCCGACACGCTCGCCAAGGAGAAAGGGCAGCTCTGGATCAACCACGACAAGGCCCAGCGCGACAGCCAGAAGATGGCGCCGGAGTTTTACGACTGAGGCGCGGATCAGCCCTTCGGCGCGGTCACGTTGGGCGGGCTCGGCACCGGCGTCCTCTTCGGCTTCAGCGTGCCGGCATAGAACGAGAGCAGCCAGATCAAGAGGAGGGCGAGGAGGTAGACGCCCCAGGCCTGCGGCGGCGTGGTCGCCCAGCGCAGGATGCCTTTGAATGTGCGGGGCGGGCCGGCGTCTTCGCTCATGGCCCGCTTGTGCGCGAAAGCTCCGGTGCCGTCAATCCGGCCGCGGCCTGGTGCGGATCAGGAAC
>NZ_JALBGZ010000802.1:0-2648 GCF_023006515.1 Bradyrhizobium sp. PRIMUS42 | reverse complement strand
CGCCATGGCGGCCGGTAGCGCTGCTCCCGTCGCTGACGCCCCGCCGCTGGTGCCGGAAGCACCTGTAGCTGCCGCGCCTGCGCCGGCAAAAGACATGACCACGGGCTCGCTGATCGACCAGACCCTGGAGCGTCCGCTCCGTCCGGGCGAAGTCTCGCTCGACGAGCTCGAGCGCGCCTTCCGCGAGACCGCGATCGAAGCGCCCGCGCCTGCGCCTGTTGCTAAAGCCGAGCCCGCGCCGGTGGCTGAAGCGCCCGCTGCCAAGGAAACTGCCAAGGAAGCCGCAAAGCCCGCCAAGGAGAAGCCCGCGGTCAAGAAGTCGATGGCCGACGAGGCTGTCGGCGAAGGCGACCGCATCGCCAACCAGTCGATCCGCGTCAACGTGGATACGCTGGAGCATTTGATGACCATGGTCTCCGAGCTGGTGCTGACCCGCAACCAGCTCTTGGAGATCTCCCGCCGCAACGAGGACACCGAGTTCAAGGTGCCGTTGCAGCGCCTGTCCAACGTCACCGCCGAGCTGCAGGAGGGCGTCATGAAGACGCGCATGCAGCCGATCGGCAATGCCTGGCAGAAGCTGCCCCGCATCGTCCGCGATCTCTCCAGCGAACTCGGCAAGCAGATCGAATTGGAGATGCACGGCGCCGACACCGAGCTCGACCGCCAGGTGCTCGATCTGATCAAGGACCCGCTCACCCACATGGTGCGCAACTCCGCCGATCATGGCCTTGAGACCCCCGCCGAGCGTCTTGCCAGCGGCAAGGGCGAGCAGGGCACCATCCGCCTCTCCGCCTATCACGAGGGCGGCCACATCATCATCTGCATCGCCGATAACGGCCGCGGCCTCAACACCGAGAAGATCAAGGCCAAGGCGATCTCGTCAGGTCTCGTCACCGAGGCCGAGCTCGAGAAGATGAGCGAAGCCCAGATCCACAAGTTCATCTTCGCGCCGGGCTTCTCGACCGCGGCCGCCATCACCTCGGTCTCCGGCCGCGGCGTCGGCATGGACGTGGTGCGCACCAATATCGACCAGATCGGCGGCACCATCGACATCAAGAGCGTGGCCGGCGAAGGCTCCTCCGTCACCATCAAGATCCCGCTGACGCTCGCGATCGTCTCGGCCCTGATCGTGGAAGCCGCCGGCGACCGCTTCGCCATCCCGCAGCTCTCGGTGGTCGAGCTGGTGCGGGCCCGCGCCAACTCCGAGCACCGCATCGAGCGCATCAAGGACACCGCGGTGCTCAGGTTGCGCAACAAGCTGTTGCCGCTGATCCATCTGAAGAAGCTCCTCAAGATCGACGACGGCGCGGCCTCCGATCCCGAGAACGGCTTCATCGTGGTGACCCAGGTCGGCAGCCAGACTTTTGGCATCGTCGTGGATGGTGTCTTCCATACGGAAGAGATCGTCGTGAAGCCGATGTCCACAAAACTCCGTCACATCGACATGTTCTCCGGCAACACCATCCTGGGCGATGGCGCGGTCATCATGATCATCGACCCCAACGGCATTGCCAAGGCGCTCGGCGCCGCCGGCTCCTCGGCCCATGACATGGGCGACGAGAACGGCGCCCATCACATCGGCTCGGGCGAGCAGACCACTTCGCTGCTGGTGTTCCGCGCCGGCTCGTCCCAGCCCAAGGCGGTCCCGCTCGGGCTGGTCACGCGCCTGGAAGAGCTGCCCGCCGACAAGATCGAGTTCTCGAACGGCCGCTACATGGTGCAGTACCGCGAGCAGCTGATGCCGCTCATCGCCATGGAAGGCGTCACCATTGCGAGCCAGGGCGCCCAGCCGATCCTGGTGTTCGCCGACGACGGCCGCTCCATGGGCCTCGTCGTCGACGAGATCATCGACATCGTCGAGGAACGGCTCAACATCGAGGTCGGCGGCTCCAGCCAGGGCATTCTGGGCTCGGCCGTGATCAAGGGCCAGGCCACCGAGGTGATCGACGTCGGCCACTTCCTGCCGATGGCGTTCGCCGACTGGTTCACCCGCAAGGAGATGAAGCCGTCGATGCATTCGCAGTCGGTGCTGCTGGTCGACGATAGCGCCTTCTTCCGCAACATGCTGGCGCCCGTCCTGAAGGCGGCCGGCTACCGCGTCCGCACCGCGCCGACCGCGCAGGAGGGCCTCGCGGCATTGCGCGCGCAGAGCTTCGACGTGGTGCTGACCGACATCGAGATGCCCGACATGAACGGGTTCGAGTTCGCCGAGGTGATCCGCTCCGACAACAATCTGGGCTCGATGCCGATCATCGGCCTGTCCGCCCTGGTGTCGCCGGCGGCGATCGAGCGCGGCCGTCAGGCCGGCTTCCACGACTACGTCGCCAAGTTCGACCGTCCCGGTCTGATCGCGGCGCTGAAGGAACAGACCGCGGGTGCCGCCGGCGCCTCCGAGCTGAGCCGGGCAGCGGCCTAAGAGCAGGACAGGGATCAAGAGGTACGCATATGAGCAAGAAGACCCAGTCCAGCGAAGGCGCCATGGTCGAGTACGTCACCGCGATGATCGGCGGCCAGCTGTTCGGCCTGCCGATCTCGCGCGTCCAGGACGTGTTCATGCCCGAGCGTGTCACCCGCGTGCCGCTGTCCTCGCGCGAGATCGCCGGCGTGTTGAACCTGCGCGGCCGCATCGTCACCGTGGTCGACATGCG
>NZ_JALBGZ010000801.1:0-2658 GCF_023006515.1 Bradyrhizobium sp. PRIMUS42 | reverse complement strand
AACCGCCGGACGAGCCGCCCGGCACCAGCGTCGTGTTGCTGCCCTCGCGCCGCCAGGGATTGCCGACGGGACCGAAGCACGAGGTCTCGTTGGCCGAGCCCATCGCGAACTCGTCGTTGTTGAGCTTGCCGAGCATCACGGCACCGTCGCGCCAAAGCTGCGAGGTCACCGTGGACTCATAGGTCGGCACGAAATTGCCGAGGATCTTCGAGCACGCCGTGGTGCGCACGCCCTTGGTTGCGAACAGATCCTTGATGCCGAGCGGGATGCCCGCGAGGGGACCGCCCTCACCCTTGGCGATCTTGCCATCGGCCTCGCGCGCCATGTCGCGCGCCCGGTCCGGCGTCTCCATCACGAAGGCATTGAGCACGCGCGCGGCTTCGATCGCGGAGAGGTGCGCGTCGGTCAGCTCGAGGGACGTGAAAGTCTTGTCGGCGAGACCCTTGCGGGCCTCGGCGAGCGTCAGCGATGTCAAATCGGTCATTTATTGATCGGGCTGCAGAAGAACGGAGACAGGGTCTTGTCGTTGGCCGGGTCGTCTTTCTTGGCGGCTGCTTTCGCGGCGGCCTCGATCTCGTCGAGCACGGCATTGACGGCGACGTTGGGGTCGGCAGCCTTGCCCTGCCGTTCCATCTTGTCGAGATAGTTCATGTAGGCCTGATAGGCCTTTTCATCATCGCAAAGCATGCACATCGGACTTGGTCCTAAGAACTACTCAACAACCTTGGGCACCAGGAAGAAGTGACCTTCGGTCGCGGGCGCATTGGCAACGATATCGTCGGCGATCTCGCCGTCATCGACCACGTCCGGCCGCTTCTTCATCTGCATCGGGGTGACCGAGGTCATGGGCTCCACGCCCTCGACATTGACCTCCGAAAGCTGCTCGACGAAGGCGAGCATGGCATTGAGCTCGCCCTGCAGATGCGGAACCTCACCCTCGGAAACCGCAATGCGCGCCAGATGCGCGATGCGGCGGACGGTAGCAGCGTCGACGGACATTATATAAGGCCTCTCACGGCAAAACCTATGTGCCGTATAGCAGAGGCCGGTTTTGCGCCGCAACCGGCGTGGCTGGCCTAACCGGCCAGCGCTTTCATGCGGGCCAGCGCCGATCTGGCGAGATCCCGGGTCATTTCAGCCGCCGGGACCTCGCGGCTGAGGGCCACAGCCTGGCCCGCCCAGAGATTGGTGAAGTCCACCCTGCCCTGCTTTTCAGCAGCCGCCTTGAGCGGCGCCAGTGCGGTCGCGGCATGGGGAAAGGGCGGCGCATCCGGCGAGATCGGGCCGGCCTCGCGCATCAGGCGGTTCTGGACCCCGCGCGCCGGACGGCCGGTCATTACATTGGTGATGACGGTGGAATCGTCCCGCGCCTCGGCTAGCGCCTTGCGGCCGCCCGCGCCGACCTTGGATTCCGGACAGCGCAGATAAGCGCTGCCGATCTGCACGCCCGAGGCACCGAGCGCGAACGCCGCGGCAATGCCGCGCCCGTCTGCGATGCCGCCGGCAGCTATCACCGGCACCTTCACGGCATCGACGACCTGC
The DNA here is from genome assembly GCF_023006515.1 of Bradyrhizobium sp. PRIMUS42. Taxonomy (NCBI): domain Bacteria; kingdom Pseudomonadati; phylum Pseudomonadota; class Alphaproteobacteria; order Hyphomicrobiales; family Nitrobacteraceae; genus Bradyrhizobium; species Bradyrhizobium sp. PRIMUS42. Next base: position 1,116 of record NZ_JALBGZ010000801.1, on the reverse strand, counting down.
GGCACCAGCGCAAACGTGCCGGGCTGCTCGGCGATCTTGTCGGTCAGGAACATGCCGCGATGACCGCCGGCCTCCGCGCCTTGCGCGATGACGGCATCGGCGCCGTGCTGTTCCAGCCAGACCGCTTCCTTCACCGTCGTTGCCGACGAGATGACGAGGCAGCCGGCCACCTTGACGCGCTTGAGCAGCTTCGCGTCCGGCAGGCCGAAATGAAAGCTGACGATTTCCGGCTTCAGCTCCTCGACGACCTCGCAGAACGAGGCATCGAACGGCGCACGGTTCGCGGCAGTGATCGGCGCCGAGGGATCGAGACCATGCTCGGCGTAATAGCCCGTGAGCCGCTGCTTCCAGCGCGCCTCGGCGTCGGCCGTAAGGTCAACCGGCGTGTGGCAGAAGAAGTTCATGTTCACCGGCGCCTTCACGCGTTGACGAATGAGCTCGACCTGCTCGCGCGCCTTCTCCGGAGATAGCATCGCACTCGGCAACGAACCGAGCCCTCCGCCTTCCGCCACGGCGATCACCAGCTCTGCATCCATCACTCCGGCCATCGGCGCCAGCACGATCGGGAATTCGGTCTTGAAGAGGTCGATCAATCGACGGTCGGGCCACATGGTTTTGCTCTCTCGTGGTTCAGGCAAGCGGTGCGATGGAATTGCGCCGGCCGGTTAGCAGTTGCTCCGCTTCGGTCGCAATCCGTTCGACGATCTCGGCGGCGGACGGAATATCATGGATCAGGCCGACAGCCTCGCCGGCAAAGACAGCGGCGACCTCGAAATTGCCCGCGGCCTTCGCCGCAGCATATTCAACGGACACCTCGCCCGCCCTTTGCATGAGCTCGATCTCGCGGCCGGTCCAGTGCCTGATGTGGTCGTTGACAAGCGTCCGTGCCGTGAACGGGGACGGCCAGAACAGGCTTCGCGACCAGTCAGCGACAACGCCGCGCACAGTGTCGTTGCTGTTCGCCACGCGAATGCGCTGCTTGGCCTCCTGCGCGCCGTTCGCCTCCACGCTCGCATAGAAGCGCGTGCCGATCAGCACGCCGGATGCGCCCAGCATCATCATTGCGGCAAGACCCCGGCCGTCGGCGATTCCGCCGGCCGCGACGACAGGCACACG
>NZ_JALBGZ010000800.1:0-2660 GCF_023006515.1 Bradyrhizobium sp. PRIMUS42 | reverse complement strand
GCCTTCGTCAGGCTCGCGCGGGAATGGCATGGCGATGCGCTCAGACCGCAATCCTGGGTCGGCAATGACGGCATCGCGCCGTCCGCGATCATCGATCCCACGGCCCGGCTCGAGGACGGCGTGATCGTCGATCCCCTGGCGGTGATCGGCCCGGACGTTGAGATCGGTAGCGGCACGGTGGTCGGCGCCGGGGCGGTGATCGGTCCGGGGGTCAAGATCGGCCGCGATTGCAACGTCGGCGCCCGTACCGCCATCCAATGCGCGCTGATCGGCAACGACGTGCTGATCCATCCCGGCTGCTCGATCGGCCAGGACGGCTACGGCTTCATCTTCTTCGGCCCCGAGGGCCACCTGAAAGTGCCGCAGACCGGCCGCGTGCTGATCCAGAACAATGTGGAGGTCGGCGCCGGCACCACCATCGATCGCGGGTCCTTGCGCGACACCGTGATCGGGGAGGGCACCAAAATCGACAATCAGGTCCAGATCGGCCACAATGTGACCATCGGCCGGAACTGCCTGCTGGCGGCTCAGATCGGGCTGGCCGGCAGTCTGACCATCGGCGACAACGTGGCGCTGGGAGCCAAGGTTGGCATCAATAACCACCTCAAGATCGGAGATGGGGCCCAGGTCACCGCGATGAGCGGCGTCAAGGACGACATCCCGGCAGGTGGACGCTGGGGTGGTTTTTTTGCCAAACCGACCAAGCAGTGGTTCAAGGAGATCATCGCGGTGGAGCGCCTGGTACGCGACAGCAAGGCCGATGCGAAGGACGAGGGACGGGAATGACGGCGGAATCACCTGTTAAGTTCGAGCTGGTGGACATCAATGCCATCCTCCAGACCCTGCCGCACCGCTTCCCGATGCTGCTGATCGATCGCGTGATCAACATCCGCGCCGACTACAGCGGCATCGGCATCAAGAACGTCACCTTCAACGAGCCGGCCTTCCAGGGACATTTCCCTGAGCGTCCGGTCTATCCCGGCGTCATGATGATCGAGGCGATGGCGCAGACCGCGGGCGTGATCGGCATCAAGTCGGTCGAAGGCACCGAGAAGCCGCGGGCGGTCTATTTTCTCACCATCGACAAGTGCAAGTTCCGCAAGCCCGTGCTGCCCGGCGACACCATCGAGTACCACATGCGCTCGGTTGGCCGCCGCAAGGCCATGTGGTGGTTTCACGGCGACGCCAAGGTCAACGGACAGGTCGTTGCGGAAGCCGATGTCGGCGCCATGCTGACGGACTGAGCGGCATCGGCCCCACGGGACGGGGCTCACGCGCTGCAATCGTAGCGGCTGCCGGCGGCCTCGCGCCTGATATGCCGGTTGAAGAACTGGCCCATGGACGGCGCGCCCAGAAGGCGGTCGAATGTCTCGGCCGCGACGCCGCAATAGCGCGCATAGAAGCCGCCAGTCGCGACGACGAGGTCGTGCTGCGCGCGATCATAGCAGACACGCTGAAGCACCGTGCTGCGACTGATGTCGCGGCATTCGAAGGTCGCAAGATCGATGGGCCGGCGATCGCCGGTCTCGACCATCTCGGACACGATCGGCGCCGCCGCGAGCTGCGCGAGCAGAAGTGCCAAGGCCCTGACCACGAGTGCTGAACCTCCGTGTGAACATGTCGAGGGACCGGGAAGGCCGCCTCATCCGGTACTTGAAACAGGCAGAGATGATACGTCACTGGACAGATCGGGCATAGTCGCGCTAACCACCGGAAAACTGAGCGACTTCAACACATAATCAGAGCTTCCTGACGAGTAAGATTTGCTTGATGAGCAAGATTGATCCCACCGCACGGGTCGCGGACGGCGCCGTGATCGGCGAGGGCACCGAGATCGGACCGTATTGCATCATCGGCCCGAATGTCGTGATCGGCAACAATTGCAAGCTGATCGGACATGTGCACGTCACCGCGCAGACCATGATCGGCGACGATTGCACCATCTACCCGTTTGCCTCGCTCGGCACGCCGCCGCAGTCGCTCAGCTATCGTGGCGAACTGACACAGCTCAAGATCGGCTCGGGCTGCACCATCCGCGAATCCGTGACCATGAATGCCGGCACCGTCGCCGGCGGCGGGGTCACCACGGTTGGCGACCGCGGCTATTTCATGAACTGCAGCCATGTCGGCCACGATTGCCATGTCGGCAATGATGTCATCTTCGCGACGTCGGCAACGCTCGGCGGTCATTGCGAGATTGGCGACTTCGTCTTCATCGGCGGACTGTCCGCCGTGCACCAATTTACCCGCATCGGCCCGCAGGTCATGGTTGGCGGCGTGTGTGGCGTGCGCGACGACATCATCCCGTTTGGCCTCGTCAACGGCCAATATGCGGTGCTGGAGGGCCTCAACCTGATCGGCATGAAGCGGCGCAAGTTCACCAAGCAGCGGCTCGCGACGGTGCGTGGGTTCTACCAAAAACTCTTCCACGGCTCCGGCACCTTCGCTGAGCGGCTGGAGGCGTCCAGGCCGCTCGCCGGCGAAGATCCGGCGATCGCCGAAATCCTCGACTTCATCGGCAAGGGCAAGCGCCCGCTCTGCCTTCCCGCCATCGCGAAGTGATGTTGGGATGGCCGCGGGCATGACATCGGCGGCGTCGGAGATCGCATCGCCGGTCGGCATCGTCGCCGGCGGCGGCGCGATGCCATTCGCGGTCGCCG
>NZ_JALBGZ010000007.1:0-47024 GCF_023006515.1 Bradyrhizobium sp. PRIMUS42 | reverse complement strand
GCCATGATTGCCGCGATGCTGATCGTCGTCATGCTGCAGGTGCGCTCGTTCTCGACGATGGCGATGGTCGTCCTGACGGGACCGCTCGGCCTCGTCGGCGTCGTGCCGGCACTGCTCCTGTTCAACCAGCCGTTCGGGTTCAACGCGATCCTGGGCCTGATCGGACTGGCGGGGATCCTGATGCGCAACACGCTGATCCTGACCGAACAGATCAAGGAGAACCTTGCCGCCGGCCTTGACGACTATCACGCCGTCATCGAGGCCACGGTGCAACGCACGAGGCCGGTGATCCTCACCGCATTGGCCGCCGTGCTGGCCTTCATCCCGCTCACGCATTCCGTGTTCTGGGGGTCGATGGCCTACACGCTGATCGGCGGCACCGCGGTCGGAACGGTGCTGATCCTGCTGTTCCTTCCCGCGCTCTATGCCACCTGGTTCCGGATCAAGCCGACCGCAGATGGAACGCAAGCGGATACGGTGGAAGAAGCCGAAGCACGACCGGCATTGGCCGCCGAATAAAAAGGAAAGCGCGCCGTCCTTCGGCGCGCAAGAACACTGACCGCCTGAGTGCCGGAGATCACCTTGAGCAAGCTATTCACCCTTCTCTCGATTGTCTTTGCCGGCCTGGCTGGCGCAGACTACTTGAGCGTTGCACCGGCAGCCTCGACAAACGCCTACGGATACTGTCTTCAGGACCATTCCTCAGACATGAGGACATGCAGCTTCGACACCCTCGAGCAGTGCGTCGTCGTAATTTCCGGTCGCGGTGGGAGCTGCGCTCGCAGCCCCTACCCGGCCCGGGAAGCCGCGATGGCCGTGAACTGAACCAAGGCTGGCCGCTACACGTTCTGGCCGAGCGAGGCTTCCTCGAAGCGTAGCTCGGCTGATCGACCGCTCGCATCACGGGTCCGAACGTGTTGCCTTCCGGCAGGATCACGCTTTCCCCGGGGTGAGAATGCCGGAGATGCAATTTCCTGACTACCCTCGCAGGCGCGCACGTTACAGCTGGCGCTGTGTGGCTCGCGACCGCACGAACTGGCCTCGATCCCATCCCAGAAAAGATGGCCGTTGCACCCAGTCACTATTAATACTAAAGTGACCTCATTCAAAGACAATCCAGGGGAAACGAATGCGCAAGGTTGGGATACATAACTTTCCTGAAATCGATCGGGTCGTTTACGGCAAACCTGCAGCCGAGGCGTTGAATGACGAGGCGATGCGGCTGGAAGCCAAGCGCGTTTTCCTCTTGGTTAGCCGAACCTTGAATACCAAGACCGATGAGATCGAGAAGATCCGGAGTGCGCTCGGCAACAAGCATGTGGTGACCTTCGATGGAATTGCGCAGCACACGACCCGCAAGCAAGCCGCCGAGGTCGCGTGTCAAGCAAGGGACGCCCAAGCTGATCTGGTCGTAGCCGTCGGCGGCGGCTCTGCAGTCGACCTCGCGAAAATCGTCATCATGGCCATGGAGCACGATATTCGCGATGAAGCGGGTTTCGACCCGTTCGTTATGGGGCCTGGCGTGCCCTTCTCTCCATTCCGTGCGCCCAAGGTGCGGCAGATCGCAGTGCCGTCGACACTGAATGGCGGCGAGTACAATGCCGGTGCGCTCGTTACGGACGAACGCACAAAGCTGAAGCAGATATTCTTCCACCCGCAGATGTCACCCGTGGCAGTCATTCTTGATCCCGACCTCAGCCTTCATACGCCCATGAACCTGTGGATGGGATCCGGGACACGCTCGATGGATCACGGCATCGAAGCCCTGTGCTCGCCGGCAGGCACGCCATTGGCGGATGAAGTGGTCTTGGCGGGCATCCGTCTTTTGCGCGAGGGTATGCTACGCACCTTGCAGCACCCGGATGATTTGGAAGCGCGACGCCAGTCGCAACAAGGCTCATGGCTCGCCGCTTTCGGTCTGCAGGCACGCATTCCGATGGGGGCAAGCCACGGCATCGGACACGTGCTTGGCGGCACTTTCGATGTTCCTCACTATTATTGCACGCCCGTCATCATGCCGAGCCTTCTTCGGTACAACAAGGCTTTTACCGAGGATGCGCAGAAGCGCTTGGCGGCAGCCCTCGGCAGCCCTGATATGGAAGCTGGCGATGCCTTTGGCAGCTTCGTCAAAGCCCTCGGACTACCTACGCGTCTTGCCGACGTTGGCGTCCGCGAAGACAAGTTCGAGAAGATCAGCAAGATTGCGATCAATCATCGCTTCGTTCAGGCCAATCCGCGGCCGTTCAAGAGCGAAGCCGATATCATCGATCTGCTGCGAATGGCCGCTTAACTGAATCGTTCTCGCGATAGGGCTGAAGTGCGTGCGATCGGCAGAGGGGCGGCTTGCGTCAATTTGATGCAAGCCCTTTGCAGATGTCGATCTCGCGTGTCTTCGAGCCACTTCTATCAATAGACGGAGTGAAGATGACTGCTCTCGCTGATTTGTTTCCCGGATTTGAGTCGGTGTATGCCAAAACAAGTTCGGGGCGCATTTTTGCGCGCGTTGGCGGTAAAGGTCCGCCGCTTCTCCTATTGCATGGATTTCCTCAAACCCATGTGATGTGGCATCATCTGGCTCCGGCACTCGCCGAGCGGTTTTCGCTCGTGATCGCTGACCTTCCGGGATACGGCGCGTCGGACGTTCCCAGGACCGACGCAGACCATACTCCTTACACGAAGCGGGCAATGGCCCGAGCGATGGTCGAGCTGATGGAAAGTCTCGGCCACTCTCGTTTCTCCCTAGTTGGCCATGACCGGGGAGGACGTGTCGGCTATCGTTTGACGCTCGATCATCCCGAACGCCTTTCGCGAGCTGTCGTCCTCGACATACTGCCTACTTACAATTACTGGACGAATCTAAGCCGCCTTTCGGCGCTTCGCATCTATCACTGGACGTTTCTCGCTCAGCCTCATCCTTTACCCGAGACGCTGATCTCGCGAGACCCGGACGGATACTTCGGCCCCGTGTTCGCGGAGGGTTTCGATTCCCGGGCCGTAGCACACTATCTCAACGCGTTGCGCGATCCCGAACGCGTGCATGGCCTTTGCGAAGACTACCGCGCCGGCGCCTATGCAGACTTCGACCATGACAAAAGCGATCTTGATGCCGGGAGGAAGATTACGACGCCCCTCCATGTTATCTGGGGAAGCCGCGGCATCGCCGCTTCGGGCGCCCAGCCGCTGATCGTCTGGAAACATTGGGCACCGCAGGTCACGGGAGAAGCCGTCGAGGCTGGGCACTTCATGTGCGAGGAAGCTCCAGATGCCACGCAGCGAGCTATCCTGAAGTTCCTCGCCGGCTGATCAGCCAACTGGCAGCAGCGCCGACTGCCGAAGATCGGCGATACGAGGGTATCCATCGACGGCCATCAGCAAGTCCGCCTCGGCCAAGATGCATCGCAACACGTGAACGATACCCTCGACGCCGTCGAGCGCGAGGCCGTAGGCGTATGGCCGGCCGATGCCGACGGCCGTCGCGCCCAACGCCAAAGCTTTGACAACATCCGTGCCTGAGCGAATGCCCGAGTCGAAAAGAACGGGCGTGTTGCCGGAGGCCCTGACGATGCCGGGCAGCAGGTCCAGCGCCGCGATGCCGCTGTTTGCCTGGCGGCCGCCGTGGTTCGAGCAGTAAATGCCATCGACGCCAGCGTCGATGGCACGTCGCGCGTCATCAGGATGACAAATGCCTTTCACGATCAACGGCAGTTTCGTCAACGAGCGCAACCACGGAAGATCATCCCAGGTCAGCGGATGTCCGAAGATCGTCCCCCACTTCATGATCGCAGCCGGAACATCGTTCTCAGGCGGCTTTGCGAGACTGCCGCGAAATACTGGGTCAGAGAAATAGTTGGCGAGGGCGTGCCCGCGGAGCTGAGGGAAATTTGCCTGATTGAGATCGCGCGGACGCCACCCGGTCACCCACGTATCCAAGGTCACAACGATCCCCTTGAAGCCGGCCGCCTCTGCCCGGTGGACCAAGCTCTCGGCAAGCGCACGATCGGTGGGCGTATACAGCTGGAAAAAGCCAGGCGTCTCACCGAACTCCAAAGCAACCTCTTCGAGCGGAGCGTTGCTAAAGGTTGATGCAATCATCGGCACGCCAAGCTTGCGTGCGGCCATTGCCGTTGCAATATCACCCTGTCCATCCTGCGCGCACAAACCAATGACGCCAATCGGGCACAGAAACAGGGGTGTCGGGAGCCGCATTCCGAAGAGATTGATCGATATGTCCCGCTTGGCAGCGCCGACGAACGCGCGTGGGATCAATCCCCAGCGTTCAAATGCAGATACGTTGATATTTTGGGTATGCTCATTCCCGCAGCCGCCTGCCACGTAGGATACGACCCCCGGCGGCATTGCGGCGTGGGCCCGTAACTCGAGTTCGCGAAAGTCGACCGGAAGCTTAGGTAGCACCCCGTTCAAGCCCGAACGATAGATTTCGAACTGATAGTCGCCGTAATTGACCAACCCAACCTCCCAAGGCCGTGTCATCCTGCAGAACGCAGCCGCGGATTCTCTCGTGCCCGACGCGCCTCATACGCCTTTACATGTGCATAGGCGGTACTGAGGAGGACCGGGGCCTCGCCTCCCGCGACGCGACCGAGCAGATCGCCGAGAATATGATCGCCCTCGGTCGGTGCTCCTCGCTCGATATCGCGTACCATGGAGGCCATCAGTGGAGAGCCCGGCGTTGTGAGAATGGAACGAACGCGCTCGATATAGGCCGGACGTGGTCCAAACCCCTGCTTGGCCGCGATTGCGCTGGCTTCGTCAAGCAACCCGATCACCACGTCGGACGCGCCGGCAGCTACGATGTCCCCCATCGAGGCGCGCATCAAGCAGGTCGCGCCGGCGATGGTGGCGATCATCACCCACTTCTCCCACATGGCCTGCAGAATGTCGTCGCTGAGTTCGGCGTCAAAACCGGCACCCGACAAAGCACCGACGATCTCGGCGCGACGTTCAGATCGCGTCCTGTTCTGTTCGCCAAAGCTCAGCGTGTGCAGATCCGTCATGTGCAAAATCTCGCCCTCGGCCGAAAGCGACGCTGAGATGGCACACTGGCCGCCGAACACGTTCTGTTCACCGAACCGGGCGTTCAGCACGTCGAGATGACGCATGCCATTCAACAGAGGTATGATGACGGAGTTCTTGCCCACCGCCGGAGCAAACGACTCCATCGCGCCGTCAAGATCGTAGGCTTTGCAGCTCACAATGATGAGATCATACGGACCATTCAGCCGTTCGGACGTGACGGTCGGAGGTGATGCCAGGTGCAGATCGCCAACCTTGCTCTTGACCACCAGCCCGCCCTTCGCGAGCGCTTCCGCACGCTTGGGTCGCACCAGGAACGTGACGTTGCGCCCTGCTGCCAGAAGCCTCGCGCCGAAATATCCGCCCAGAGCGCCGGCTCCGATTACCAGTATCCGCAAGATTCATCTCCTCTTTGATGTCCAAGATCGTCGTCCCGTGCCGAAGGCACGACCTGGCGTCCGGCTCCGCAGCGCAATAGTGGCGCCTCAGTGACCGTCGCCTTGCAGACAGGCGCGCCTAGTCCGCGGTGCTGACAAGCTTCCCAAAGGGGATCCAGCTTTTCCCGTCGAAGCTCTCGAGCTGGAGCGAGGTCCACGCCTGATTATTGTTCTCGCCGGTATTGATGGCGCTGCCGGGGAGCGCCATCGAAGGTGAGAAGTTCCTCAAGTTCAGTGCCTGCTTCATGATGTTTTCGCGCGTCAGGTCATCGCCGCACTGCCTGAGAATCTTCTCGAGTATTTCGCCTTGGACGACACCGGCAATGTAGAGCGTCTCTGCTACATCGCCGCCTGGAACGTATTTGGCCAGAAACGCACGATAGCTTTTTACCCCAGGATCGTGCTCCCATGTCGGATCCATCGGATCCTTCAGGAACGTGCTGGATACCACCCCCTTGGCATTGTCGAGGCCTGCCGCCGCAAGCGTACCCGCTACGGAGGTGGTTGAATTGATAATGAGCGTCAGAGGGTTCCAGCCGATTTCGCGGATTTTACGGAGAGCCTGCGCCGTGAACTTCGGCGACCCCGCGATAAAGAACGCTTCCGCTCCCGAGCTCTTGAGCGACACGACCTGAGAATCGACGGTCGGATCGGTCGCCTCGTAGGGTTTGGTCACGACCAGCTTGCCGAAATCGTCCTTCATGTAGGAGCGGAAAGCGCCGACAAAATCCTTCCCGAGATCATCGTTCTGGTAGAGGATGGCGATGCGCGAGCCCGGCATCTTTTCGGTTATGAATTTCGCATACACCCTACCCTCGGTATCGTAGCTCGGCAGCCCGGTCGTGGTGTAACGATACTCGGCATGATTGGTGAATTTGTTCGCGCCTGAAAGAACGAAGAGGTGCGGCACCTTTCTGGAGTTGGCGTATTTCACGTTCGCAGAAATGCTTGCCGTCCCAAGCGGGCTGAACAAAAATGCGACCTCCTCGCTTTCCACCAGCTTGCGGGTCTGTTCGACAGATTTGCTCGGCGAGTAGGCATCGTCGAGTGCAATCAGCTTGATCTTGCGGCCGTTAACTCCTCCTTTGTCATTGATAAACTCGACATAGCCCATCAATGCCTTGCCTAAATTGCCGTAGGCCGAGGCAGGACCACTGAAAGGAAACGTCGCGCCGACCTTGATCTCCGTTGCGGTAACCCCGACTGGATCCTCGGCCGCGGCCTTCTGCGCAAAGGACACCGGCGCGATTGCAAGCATCAGCGTCGCGAGCACGACTCTTTTCTTCCACATCGATACTTTCCCCACAATGAGACGCTCTCGGCGTCAATGGCGTTTCCATTCCGCCCCCGCATCTGACGGCGGGGTTGCGCACATATTAAGATCGGCTTTGACTCGTCCTTGCTGTCTTCCAACAATCAATGTTCGGCAGCCCCCCGCGCGAAAACCTCGCGGTAGGCGCGCTTCAGTCCCTGTAGCACGCACCCTTCGCATCCAGCGCGCGACGATAAGCCTCGAATGAATCTTGCCCAAAGGAGGCTTTCTCGTCGAAGCCCTTTGCAACCTCGCTCTGCATCTGGCGCGTCGTACGATGCAAAATCTCTTCCGACAACGGCCGCCAGCTCTTGCCGAACGTTGCAGCCGCGAGTTGCACTTCGCATGCGCGTTGCAGGATCGTCATGCGGAACAGCGCCTCCGCGGCAGTCCTCCCGCAGGTCAGAAGACCGTGATGCCTCAGGATCATGTAGTTCTTGTTGCCGAGCGATTTTACGAGACGCTCGCGCTCGCCGAGATCCGTCGAAATGCCCTCGAAATCGTGATACGCAATTTGCCCATAGAGCATCGCGCCGTAAAAGGTGTGATGCGAGAGCCCGTCTTCCGTGCATGCAACAGCAACACCGGCCGTCGTATGCGTGTGGGCAATGAAATGAGCGTCATCGCGCGCGGCATGAACCGAGGAATGGATCGTGAAGCCTGGCGCGTTGACGCGCCCCGGAAGGTCCACAACTTTGTGCCCGTCAAGATCGATTTTGATGAGATTGGAGGCCGTGACTTCGTTGTACGCCAACCCAAACGAATTGATCAGAAAGTGCTTATCAGGACCCGGCACGCGGGCCGTGATGTGATTGTAGATGTGCTCGCACCAGCCTAGATCGAAAAAGATATGATAGAGGGCAGCGAGGTCCTCGCGGACCAGCCGCTCTTCGGCGGCCACGGCATTTCGGCTGATGTCTCCAGATGAAGTTTGGATGTTCATGCGATCCCTCCAAGGCCCTTTGTCGTTGGCCGGCACCTCAGTTGAGCAGATCCGGCTGTTCTTTTACGATCTTCGAGTACAAGGTCTGGAATTGAAACCACCCTGTCCTGGACGAACCGAGGATAGCGAAAGCCTGTTTGGCAGATTGTTCGGGAATGATCTTGAGAGCTTGGCCGGTTCTCGCCGCCGCCGCCTCGGCAAGTAGTTGAACCTGGCACGACCGCTCCATCGTGATGAACCACCAGACCGCCTCATCCACGCTCTGTCCGACGGTCAAAAGTCCATGGTTCTGCAAGATAGCCGCCTTGTGCGACCCCAGCGCCTGGGCGATTTGCTCGCCTTCGTCCACTTCGACCGCCACGCCACCGTAGTCTTCGTACAGGGCATGATCGTTGTAGAAAGCGCAGGCGTCCTGCGTAATCGGCTCCAGCTTCCGAGCCAGCGTTGAGAACGCCCGGCCATACGTGGAGTGCGAATGCGCCGCACCGATCGAATCTGGACGAGCCGCATGAACGCTTGCGTGAATCGCGAAAGCTGCGGCATTGACGGGATGGTTGCCCTCGACGACCTCGCCCTTGTGATTGACCCGAATGAGATCCGACGCCTTGATCAAACCGAAGCTCATCCCGAAGCCGTTGACCCAGAACGTGTCCGTGAACTCGGGGTCACGCACGGTGATGTGGCCCGCGACACCCTCATCGAATCCGAACTTCGCAAAGAGCCTCAGTCCGGCAGCCAGCCGTTCCTTTCTGTGCTGCCTCTCTTCAGCCAAGGACTTGAAGACAGGAGGCTGTGGCAGCCCCGCACCGATCTTGGTTACGGCTCCAGCATGTTGATCCTGTAGGTGATGTTGGTTCATCGCTTTTCCTTCGTATTCAGTATGCCGCGCAAGGGGCCGCGGCACAGTTCGGAGATTGTTCGACGCCGCGCTGATAAGAGTTCGGGTTCAGCTATGGAATGTCCGCTGCTGCCGCTAAGCTGGCAGCAAGCAGCGAAAAGACAATTGAAATCGATTGTGGATCGTTGAACTGCGCTCAGCGGCTGGTGATGCCGATCTATCGTCAGCGCGACGTCTCAGGCCGGAAGGCCTCGACCTCGATGTATCAACACTCGCAGACTGGTCGTCGCAGCGGCAACTCTGATGCCGCTGGTCGACGCAATTCGGAGCCATGCTGGGACATCAGATGGCTGCGTCCCGAGATACGGATATCCCAGCACGTCGTGTAGTTCGAGGCGGGGGCCAAGAGTTGGTCTTAAGTCGAGCCAAGATTCGTCGCTGAAATTTCTTCCCGCGTGTGGCTCGCCAGTAGCGAGCTCCATCGATGGACGACCGCCGCAAATGTCAGACTTCTACTGCCACCCCGGCAGAGCTCCGGGGGGCGTGTTGGTCAGGGAGCGTCGATTGAACGCAACTGGAAGGTCGGCGTCTGGCCCTTCTTGGAGGGATCCATGAGATAGCCGATCTGGCCTTCCACGACCCAAAGCATATTGCCGACGCGCGCGACTCCTGTTGGTCCAGCGAATTCTTTGATCGTGTCAATTTCGGCCCGGTCCCCGACGATCGTGACCCTCGAAAGCGGACCGGCACCCTCCACCATCACGAACCCGGTCTTGTCTGCCCGAAGACCGTCCGGAAACTTGATCGGGCGTGATGTCTCAAGCTTCGTGACCGCGCCGGCGACTCCCGATTTGGCTTCGATGCGGAAGAGTTCGCCGCTTTGGAAGGTGTTGACGTACAAGGCTCCATCCTGTCCGAAGGCAATCCCATCAAGGCCACCCTTCAGCTTGTCGTCTTGGACCCAGATATCAAGCTCGGAAGACCCCTTCTTCAAGCGAAGGATCTGTGGCTGCAGGGTATTCGTGACGTATAGCGCGCCGTCCGGCCCAATCGCGAGATCGTTACAGATCGAGGGTTTCGCGGGCAATTGGGCGCTGATTTTTCCCTCTCCGGTCTTGAGATCAAATCCCTTGACGAACGAGCCCTCGATCGTGTTGGGACCTTTGACGCCGAGCGGGGTGGCATCGTTCGAACAGACCCAAAGAAGGCCTGATTTCTCGTCGGCGAGAACGCCGAATGTCGATCGCGTATCGAATGTCCCGGGCTTGATCCAGGCTTCGGCCTCGGAGGCGCCGGGCTTTGCGCGCGCAATCCCGCCGTTAGTCAGGCTGCTGACGAAGAGCGTTCCATCCGTTGTCGCTGCCAGGCTTTCGGGAAACGGGGAGCCAGATGGAATCGCGATCTGCGATCGAGCCTCATTTGCAAATGAGGCCCCGGCTATGCTCACCATCGCTGCGACGGCCATTCGGGCGAGGTTTTGAAACAAGTCGGTATTCTTAACTGACATGCGCTCCTCCGAGTTAGCGTGTATGGTCGACGTTCACTTCTGAGGGGTCTTGAGCCACGCTTCCCCCAGGATTGCCGGCTCGCGTGGCGGAAGATAAGTCAAGCCCGCTGCCCGGCCCAATTCCGCCACTGTTCCTGTAGTCTGCAAATCAGTCAGCACTTTATTGACGTCATTGAGCAGAGCAGGCTCGCTCGTGAGGCCGACATAACCGCGATTGGCGCCGACGGGAAGCTCTCGGGCCGGCCGCGTCATGCCATCCGCTAACGAGAGTTGACGAACCGGCTCGTGAAGTCGGTAAAGGGCGGGTCGTCCATCGATGCGCCTGAGAAGCGTGACTGAAAAGACGAGCTTCTCCTTGGAAATCGTCCAGTTCGACCGCGCCCGGCCGTAGTCCTCATAAAGACTGTGATCGTTGTAGAAGGCGCAGCCTTTTTTCGACGGCGCCCATAAAGGTCTAAATTGCGCTATGGAGCGTCGCTTGCTTCCGCTAAGCTGGCCAACAGACAGCAGGAACACAACTGAATTCGATTGCGGATCGTTGAATCAGGCTCACGACAAAATGTCGAATGCACCATCACCTCTCCCCCCCTTGGCAAGCCTGCGCGCATTCGAAGCTCTTGCACGCTCAGGCAGCGTGAAACTTGCTTCCGAAAGTCTGAACCTCACGCCGTCCGCGATCACGCATCAAATTCGCACGCTCGAAGCGCACTTCGGGATTCAACTGGTTCAGCGCAACGGCCGGAACATCGAACTCACTGAAAACGGGGCGATCTATGCCAGTGCCGTCCTGAGCGCCTTCAACGAATTGTTTCGCGCAAGCGACCTCTTGGAGGATAGAAAGCGGGGTCCTATCGTCCGGGTTAGCGTAACCCCTACGTTCGCGATGCTTGCTGCGCTCCCTCACCTTGAGAGATTCCGCATCGATAATCCGGGGCTTGATTTGAGACTGGAGGCCAAGAATACACTGGCCGATTTCGAGAGAGACAACATCGATGCCGCGGTCCAATTCGGCGAGCCGCCCTTCGGCAGCCTGACCTATCACAGGCTGCTCAGGTCGCGCGCTGCCCCATGCGCGGACCTGAAGCTATTGGATCGCTTCGCCCCAATTCAGCACCCGGAAGACTTGACGAAGCTGCCATTGATAAAGGTCGCCACGGCGCCAGAACTCTGGCCAAGATGGTTCGAGGAGTACGAACCACAGGTCGCCACTAAGGAACCGGACCTGGTCGGCGACAGCCTTTTGACGGCCATACAGATGGCCAGGTCATCGATGGGCGTCGTGCTGGCGCCTTTTCCCCTGATCGCTCCGCTGGTCAGCAGCGGCGCCCTGACAGTCATGGCACAATGGGGCTCGAAAAGCATGGCGCTGAGGGACTTCTACTTCACCCACCGGGGGGTCGACGGCTCGTCTGAGAAGATCAAGGCCGTCCACAAATGGCTGAAGGTGGTGGCCAAGGCCTTGGAGACTGATTCAAGGAAGTTGGGCGTTTAAACAATCGAGGTTCTTGAGCGAGTTCTGTCCAACTCCGCTATCCGGCGTATTGCACAGTGCCGAGTTCGCTGGCTCCGCAACACAGGCCTTGTGGGTCTTCTTCACGGCAGATGCTTGGATTTTTCGCGCTTCTGCGGCCTCTTCGCATTCGGGCGCTTGGTCCGCGTCGAGAATTTACGCGGCACTTTCGCGATTCCGAGGACCTGCCGCTGGTTGCCCAGAACATACTCGCGAGCCACGCTCATTATTTCCGATGAGAATCCCGGATGATTCACCGCCCGGGCCAACAGCAAGGCACCCACGATCTCGGATACGATGGCAATCGCTTCTCGCTTCGACGGGCCGTTCACGTCCTCCGACAGGAGGTCAATGATCTCCCTCAAGCCGCTTGAAAACGTCCTTTTGATGCCAACACCGGCTCGCGAGGCCTCGGCACCGAGCGAGGGAAGCGCGCAACCGCCCGCGGCATCGTTACGCTGCCGATCCGTGAGGTAGTAGTCGACGATGCTCGAAAGCAGTTCGTCCCGACTTGAGCGATCCGCCAGCTTCCGCCATTGCTCCACCGATCCGTCCATGGCCCGGGCGAAAGCTCTTTCGATCAGATCACGACGAGATTTGAAATGGAGATAGAAGCCGCCGTGCGTCAGACCGGCAGACTTCATGAGCCCGGCGACCTTGATGCTTTCGATCCCCCGCTCGCGAATGCGCGCCGAAGCGCACTCAACGATACGGGCCGACGTTCCGGCTCCATGACCTTTCTCGTACCGCATAATGTCTCGCCATCAACGAGCGATTGGCCGATCGAAATACGCGACCACATCCCCGCGCCCCGTGTGCGGCCCTCTGCTGGTCCAATCGCCACTCCGGCTCACCGTAATTCAACCCAGTGCAGCCCAACACGGCAAAGCTGCTGCCACGCCTATTCAACAATGAATTACGCACCTCCGGCTCTGGATGATAAGCATCATCCAGATTTCACGAGGACCTGGCAATGACAAGGACTGCTGCGCCTTCGCCCGATCGCCCCGGTGCTCCGGTGCAGATGGGCCAGAACTTTGGGTCGAACGAGGTCCGCAAGCGGGTGGTTCGAGCCAACGGACTGGAGTTTCCAGTCCTCGAAGTCGGCGACGGCCCGCTGGTGCTATGCTTGCACGGCTTTCCCGATCATTCGCAAAGCTGGGTTCACGTCCTAGGCCGTCTCGCGCAGGAGGGATATCGGGCCGTTGCTCCGGCGCTGCGCGGATTTTGGGCCGGTGGCGCCGCACCCGACGGATCCTACCGTGCCGCTGCCATCGGACAGGACGTCCTCGCCCTCATCGAAGCTTTGGGCGTCGAGCAGGCTTACGTCATCGGTCACGATTTTGGGGCACGGGCGGCCTATTCCGCGGCAAGTCTCGATGCGTCGCGGATCCGCAAGCTTGTAGGGCTGGCGGTCCCCTATGGGAAAGGCTTGTCGCAGGCGTTCGTCGCCGACGGAGATCAACAGCGACGAAGCTGGTACATGTTCTTCTTCCACACGCGTTTTGCCGAACCGGCCGTTCAGCTCAACGACTTCGCTTTCCTCGATCGACTTTGGCGGGAGTGGTCGCCCGGCTACACGATGCCGGCTTCGGATCGCATGGCGCTGATCGAAACGTTCAGACAACCCGGAGTCGTGCCCCAGACGCTCGCCTACTACAGGCAATTGTTTACCCCGCCACCCGAAGTGGAAGCGCAGGCCCTCGAAGCTCGCGCGAACGGCCCGATTGCCGTCCCAACTCTTTATCTACACGGGGAGGAGGACGGCTGCATGTCAGCGCGGCTCAGCGACGACATGGCTGCAGCGTTCACGAAAGGCTTCGAACGCGTCGTGATGCCCGGCGTCGGCCATTTCCTGCATCTCGAAGAGCCCGAGGCGGTTTTGAGCCGCATTTTGCCTTTCCTCAAGAGCTGATGGCAAGGCGCCGCGCGGCCTGCCTTTCCGTTCAAACCCAGTCAGGTCCTCCAATAGGAAGAGGCGATGTCCAAACAGTGTCCCATCTTGATTACCGGTGCCGGCGGAGACGTGGGCTCCATCAGCAAAACGATGATCAACATGCTCATCGAGAAGAAGCATCCGGTGCGTGCCTTCGTACGTAAGGACGACGAGAGGGCACAAGCGCTTCGAAAGCTCGGCGCCGAGATATTCGTGGGGGATCTACTCAACGTCGCTGATGTTGCGGCCGCCCTGAAGGGCTGTCGCCGGGTCTACTTCAGCATGAGCTTGAACCCCTATTACACCGACGCAACGATCTTGATGGCAGCCGCCGCGCGAGCCCAAGGAGACCTCGAGGTTTTTCTCAATATTTCCGAGTTCGAGCAGTCCTATATGGACTTCACGCGGATGACGGCCCCTTTTGAGGCACGGCGGGAGTGGTTGGGAGGACTTGTCACCGACTGGTCGCCGCAGCAGAGAGCCCATTGGGCCTCCGAACAAGCTCTGAATTGGTGCGGTCTGCCGGTCGTCAATATCCGAGCTACGATGTTCGTTGAAAATCCGATTCTCGCCTGGTTTCCGCTCAAGCAGTTGCTGAGTGCAGGCGAGCTTCACCTCCCCTTCGGCAAGCACAAGATCGCCCCGATTGCCGCCTACGACGTTGCCGAGGTCTGCACCAAGATCCTCATCGATCCGTCGGCGCACGTATCAAAAACCTACGAGCTCACCGGCCCGGAGGCGAAGGACATGCAGGGCTTCGCCGGGGATTACGCCGCGACGTTGGGAAGGCCCGTTTCCTACGTTCCTCAGGATCTGAACGCCTGGATCGAGGCCTACATCAATGGAGCACTGGCAACTCGCGTTCCGCACACCGCGGAGCACCTGAGGACTATCACCCGTCTGGCCGCAAGTGGACGGTATGAGGCCGTCACCGGCGAGCTCGAACATCTGCTCGGACGCGCTCCGAAGAGCTTCAGATGGGCCTTGGAGCGATCGCCCCGGCTCCTCGAAGCCCGCGGTTAAGGCTGATCGAGACAAATGCTTTCTGAAGCTACATCCCGGACCACTCGCATGGTGGCTCGCGGCTCAATTCCTTGCGTCTCTCGCTCCCTTCGCCGCCGACTTGCCTCCGGATTTCACTCGTTGCACCGGACGGCGGATCAAGGCCTCGGAGGCTTGCTGCAGGTGCCGGAAGCACTCATCGTGCTGCAGGCCGGGGTTCAATTTCCCACCGAGGTGCCGCAGGCCCCATCGACCGAGAGCCAATACGATGACGCCGAGCTCGCGGCCCGGATCCGTCAAGGTATAGGCAGCTCTGGGAGGGTGATCGCTGTAGAACTCGCGGCGCACGAGGCCGTGTTCCTCAAGGATCTTTAAGCGATCGGAGAGCACATTTGGAGCCATGCGGGGCAGACGCTCCTGAAGATCCTGAAAGCGCATGGTGCCAGGAAGCAAGTCCCTGATGATGAGGAGCGTCCACCGCGCGCCGACGATGTCGAGCGTACGGGCTACCGGACAAGTTACGTCGAGGCTATTTCTTGCCATCCAAATGGGTCCTAAAGTCCTTATCTTGTCCAAATATAGTCAATATTCCAGGAATTGGAACTACGCCAATGTGCCGAGAGCCATGGTCCTCTGGCACGGTCGCAGCTCCGAAGTCACGGGCCAGGCGCTTGCAACACCTCCCGCGCCTGTCGATCAATCTTCGTCCTTGTGGTGACGTGAAGTTCTCCGCCCAGCTCTCATGAAGCCTGCGGCCCGCCGCCTACTTGCGCTCCACTCCTCAGCTCGCGGCGCAAGATCTTCCCGACATTGCTCTTCGGGAGTTCAGACCTGAACTCGATCAGCTTCGGAACCTTGTATGGCGTCAACTGGGTCCCGGCAAAACTGACGAGTTCCTCCGCGGTCAGCTGAGGGTCGGCACGAACAACAAAGACTTTCACCGCCTCGGTGGATTTCGCGTCCGGCACACCGATAGCGGCACACTCCAGCACCCCTGGGTGACTCGAGATGACCGCTTCCACTTCGTTCGGGTAAACATTGAAGCCCGAAACGATGATCATGTCCTTCTTGCGGTCCACAATCTTGGTGAAGCCGTCGGCCGACATGACGCCGATGTCACCCGTTCGGAAGAACCCGTCAGCGGTCATCACCCGGGCGGTCTCATCAGGCCTGTTCCAGTAGCCGGGCATCACCTGTGGGCCTTTTCCACAGATCTCGCCGGCTTCTCCGATCGGGGCCTCGTTTCCGTCGTCGTCGCGGATCGAGATATAGGTCGAAGGAAGCGGCAAGCCGATCGTGCCGGAGAACTCCGTCATGGTCGGCAACGTGGCCGTCAGCGTCGGCGACGTCTCGGAAAGTCCGTAGCCTTCGGAAAGGACACAGCCCGTCACCGCGAGCCACTTGTCCGCGACAGCCTTTTGAATTGCCATTCCTCCACCGATCGCCATCCGCAGCTGCGAAAAATCCACGTTCTTGAAGTCGGGATGGCGCAGGAGCCCATTGAACAGCGTGTTGACGGCCGGAAAACTGTGAATCTTGTATTTGCGGAGCTCCTTGACGAAGCCATCGATATCCCGCGGATTTACGATAAGAAGATTGGCGCCGCCGATCCGCACCGAGAATAAGAAGCAAACGGTAAGCGCGAAGATATGATACAGCGGCAGCGCGCAGACCGTCAGCAAAGGTTCGCCTGCGGGAACACTGCGGAAGGCAGGCTCGCTCCAGGCATAAATTTGAAGGACGTTGGCCACCAAATTGCGATGGAGCAAGGTCGCTCCTTTCGAGACGCCGGTGGTGCCTCCTGTGTATTGCAGGAAGGCAACGTCGTCTGGGCCGATATCAGGCCTCCTCAATTTCATCTTCCGGCCTGCCGACAGCGCATTCTTGAACGAGACGGCGCTCGGAAGCGCATAGGCAGGGACCATCTTCTTCACCTTGCGCACGACAAGGTTTACGAGAATCCCCTTTGGACCGAGCAACTCCCCAATCGAGCAAATGACGATGTGCTTGACGTTCGTTCTTGGCAGCACTTTTTCCAAGGTCGAAGCAAAGTTCTCGAGTATGAAGATCGCTTCCGCGCCCGAATCGATCAGCTGATGCTCGAGCTCTCGAGGCGTGTAGAGAGGGTTGACGTTCACAACCGTGCAGCCCGCGCGCAAAGCCGCCGCGCCAGCAATCGGATTTTGGAGAACGTTCGGCATCATCACCGCAACCCGGCTTCCTTTTGCCAGGCCCTTGCTCTGCAGGTAGGCGCCGATTGCACCCGACATCTCGTCGAGCTCGCGGTAGGTGATTGCCTTGTCCATGCAGATGGCCGCTTTACGGTCTCCAAATTTCGCAAAGCTCGCTTCAAACATTTCGATCAATGACGGAAATTGATCGACGTTGATATCCGCCGGCACGCCGTCGGGATAATTCTCCAGCCAGAACCGTTGCACGTTTTCCCCCTTGGTACGGACCGACTTTGTGGCCTCGATCTGTCCGCCGAATGCGCCAGCCTCGGTTATCCGAGCGACGATATTAGCCCGGGACCTCGAATTCCCAAGTTCCTTTTCAGTATTGACTTTCTATTAAAATTCAAGTGACATCCTGCTCGTTCGGGAAGCGAAGCCGGGTCCGCGAGAGATCTCGCTCGGCTGACCACGTTGATCGCAAAGGGCGTATCCGCCAGGGCGCCCTTTCGTTCTCAGCGAATTATATCGACCTGGGGCTGACAGACGGCAGGAGAAGACCGATGACGATCGCAGACTTCATAACCAGCGAGGTCAATGCAAACGAAGTCGTGCTGTTCATGAAGGGATCGCCGAGCTCGCCGGCCTGCGGATTTTCGGCTCAGGTCGTTCGGATCCTCGATCATCTGGACGTGACGTACAAGTCGCACGACATCTACCAGTCCGAGGAATTGCGGCAAGGAATCAAGGCGTACTCGGATTGGCCGACGATTCCGCAACTCTACGTGCGCGGCGAATTCGTCGGCGGCTGTGACATCGTCACGGAAATGTTCCAGTCGGGCGAATTGCAACACTTGCTGTCGCAAGAGCAGCAAGTCGCGCACTCGTCCTGAGCTAGCCGCAACAACACCAAGGCCCGCCTGCTTGGCGGGCCCTTTCATTTGTCATGATGCCAGCGGCGCCAGCAGCTCAGGACGCTGATCGTCCAAGCGCCCGATTGCAATACTCGTTGCAAGGACGTAGCTCACCTCTGGTTCGCGATTGAACGACCGGCGACACCATAGGCGCCCGCCGAGCCACAAGCCTGTTCGACCGCTATGGTGCGACTTTGGATATCCGCCATCTCACCAGGTCGTCGGCGCCCGGGCCGGCCTTCGGCCGAACATCCCTCAAGCGGACCATCGCACCCGTATCTTCATCAACAATCGCTAGCTTCACCCGGCTGCCCCCGCTCTTGTTGATGAATTCGAGTGGAGGGCCGGCGCTCCCGGTCACTGCCCATTTGTCGCCGACCTGAGCGAGCGCCTGAATCACGAGAGCCACGTCCCAGCCTCGTATGGACAGGAAATACTCATAACGATCGGGTCCAGTCTGATAGAGACGACGCTCGATCAATCCGTTTCGTTCGAGATGTTTTAGCCGATCAGACAGGGTGGCATGCGTAATGCCGCTCGACTTCCTCAGATCCTCGTACCTGCTTATCCCCAACGAGAGGTCACGTAGGATCAAAAAGGCCCAGCGGTCCCCGACGGCGTCCAGTACGCCGGCGATCGAACACGCCATTCCTTCAAAGCTTTTCAATCGCATCCGTCATTGGCCCATTCACAGTCACACAAAGGCACCCGGCAGAGGTACCGCATCCGAAATCGGGGGCGGCGGCAAAAAGCTCTTGCCGAATGTCACTATTATTATTAGAGTGACTATAAGTAAAGCATCAAACCAACCGCGGGAGGAATTATGCCGGTCCAAGCCGTTCCGCATGAAGTGACAATCGAGATCAATGGTTCGCGCAGGACAGTGACCGTCGAGGCGCGCAGATTGCTTGTCCATCTCATCCGGGAGGATCTCGGCCTCACCGGCACGCATGTTGGGTGCGACACTTCTCAATGTGGTGCCTGTACCGTCGAGATCGATGGACAAGCGGTGAAATCCTGCACTGTCCTCGCCGTGATGGCCGATGGCGCGTCCATCACGACGATCGAGGGCGTGGCCGGCGGCGGTGGCGGCCTCGACCGTGTTCAGGCGGCGTTTCAAGATCACCACGCGCTTCAATGCGGCTTCTGCACGCCAGGCATGGTCATGGGCGTCCGGAATCTGTTGAAAGAAAAGGCCAATCCCAGCGAGCGCGAGATACGACACGGTCTTGCCGGAAATATCTGCCGGTGCACCGGCTATCATAACATCGTGCGCGCCGTCGAAAGCCTCGCATCGAAGGAGGACGTGGCATGACCATTTCGACCGGAAAACGACACGTCGGCCAGCCGCTCAGGCGACGCGAGGACCGCAAACTGCTCGCCGGCAGGGGTCGTTACGTCGACGACATCAAGCTGCCAGGCATGCTGCACATGGCGATACTCCGATCGCCGCACGCGCACGCCACGATCAGCAGCATCGATCTGTCGCATGCGAAAGCGGCGCCCGGAGTTCGCCTGGTTCTTTCCGGCGAGGCGCTTGTCGATAGGATCGGTCCTATCGTGCCCAACTGGATTATTCCCGGCAGCAAGGTGCCGGTCCGCCCGGTGATCGCGACCGACCGCGTTCGCTTCGTCGGAGAATGCGTGGCGCTGGTGGTGGCAGAGACGCTGGCACAGGCCTACGATGCAGTCGGGCTGATCGAGGTCGATTACGAGGTGCTGCCCGCGGTGACCGAAGAGGCGGCCGCCGTCCAGCGGGGCGCGCCGCAGCTTCACGAGAACGTACCGGGCAACGTCACGACCCTCTACCAGGTCAAGGGGGGCGATTACACCAAGGCAAATCGGGAAGCGGATCAGGTCATCAGTCTTCGCGTCATCAATAACCGCTTGATTCCGACTTGCATGGAGACGCGCGCGGTCATCGCCGCACCAGAGCCCGACGGCACGCTCACGGTTTATATCGGCAGCCAGGTTCCTCATATGCACCGGCGCTGGATCGCGGAGACAGTCGGCATTCCCGAACATCAATTGCGCGTGGTCGCGCCCGATATCGGGGGCGGCTTTGGTGCCAAGATGCATCTGTACCCGGAAGATCTGCTCTGCCCCTATCTCGCTCGCGAATTGAACACACCGGTGAAGTGGTGGGAGACTCGCTCGGAGAGCCATCAATCAACCAGCCACGGCCGCGCCCATACCGAGGATATCGAGGTCGCTTTCACGAACGATGGAAGGATACTCGGCCTCAAGGTCAGTACGCTTGGGAATGTCGGAGCCTATCTGTCAAACATGGCGACCGGCGGCCCGACCGTGAACACGGTCAACTTCGGAACCGGGACCTACAAGATCGACAATTACGAAGCATTTTCCCGGGTCGTCGTCACCAATACGGTGCCAGTAGACGCCTACCGCGGCTATGGCCGGCCCGAAGGAGCTTACATTGCGGAACGCGCCATCGATGCCGTGGCGCGTCATCTCAATCTCGATCAAGTGGATGTCCGACGAAAGAACCTGCTTCATTCGTCGGATTTCCCTTACCGGCCGTATGGCAGCACCGGCGTGATGTACGACAGCGGCGATTATCAGGCATTGCTGGACAAAGCGCTCGAAGCATTCGATTATGAAAGACGCCGTGAAGAATGCGAGCGCTTGCGCGGGACCGGCATCTACCGCGGCATTGGAGTCGCTGCCTACACGCATATGTGCGGCATGGCTCCATCACGCCGTTTGGCTCCCGGCGGGTTCAACCGCGGAGGCTGGGAAAGCGCTCGCGTCAGCATTGATTCCAGTGGCCGGGCCACTATTTACTCCGGCTCAATGAGCCAGGGGCAAGGCCATGCCACGTCGCTCTCGCAAATCGCTGCGGACGTTCTGCAAATTCCGATAGACGACATCGAGATCGTTCAGGGCGACACGCGCCAGGTGCAAGCCGGACACGGCACGTTCAACTCACGCTCCATGGCGGTCGGCGGATCGAGCGTTCATGTGTCTGCTCACCAGGTCATCGCCAAGGCCAAGAAGATCGCCGCGGGCATGTTGGAGGTGGACGAGAAGGATGTTTCCTATTCGGCGGGCGCATTCACCGTACCCGGCACCGATATCGCCCCACTGACCTTCTCCAAGGTGGCGCGCATGGCATATGTCGGCCATAAGTTGCCTGACGGGGTGGCCCCCGGCCTCGACGAGACGGTTTTTTATGATCCTACCGGCATGGGCGCACCGTCAGGGGTCCACCTCGCTTATGTCGAGGTCGATCCCCAGACCGGAACGGTCGACATTCTCGACTATGTCGCGGTGGACGATGTCGGGACGTTGATCAACCCGCTTCTGGCGGCCGGCCAAATCCATGGCGGCGTCGTGCAGGGTATCGCTCAAGCCCTTTATGAAGAAGTCAGCTACGACCCAGAGAATGGACAGCTCCTGACGGGTTCGCTGCTCGACTATGCCGTTCCCCGCGCCGAGCATGTGCCGAACATCCGATCCTTATTCCAGGAAACGCCGTCGCCGACCAATCCGATCGGCGTGAAGGGCATCGGTGAGAGCGGCTCGATCGCTGCTCCGCCCTGCATGGTCCACGCCGTGCTCGATGCGTTGTCGCCATTCGGCATCAAACATCTCGATATGCCTCTCACGCCCCCACGAATCTGGGCCGCAGTACGCAACGCACGCGCAGGAGCCGCCTGATGATCCCCGCTGCATTCGAGTATGTCCGCGCGTCTTCCCTCGCCCAGGCGATCGAGCTGTTGCGCGACAATCCCGACGGAGCGAAGCTCCTGGCTGGCGGCCATACCCTGCTTCCAGCGCTGAAGTTGCGGCTGGCTTCGCCCGAGCTTTTGATCGACATCGGAGGCATCTCCGAGATCAAGGGGATCGAAATCGGCGAAACCCACGTCAAGATCGGCGCGCTTACGACCCACGCTGAGCTGTTAGCTTCCGAGCCGTTGAATCAAATATTCCCGGTCTTCCGGGCGGCAGCCAGCGTTCTCGCGGATCCCCAGGTACGTAACCGCGGCACGATCGGCGGTTCGCTGGCGAATGCCGACCCGGCGGCAGACTGGCCAGCCGTCGTTCTGGCGCTGCGGGCGGAAATCGAGATCGCTGGCGCAGCTGGACGTCGCACCGTTCCGGCGGAAGACTTTTTCGTCGATATTTTCACGACGGCCCTGGAGCCAGACGAAGTTCTTGCCGCTATCCACATCCCTCGGCCGAAATCCGGCACTCGTTACACCTATCGGAAGATCCGACATCCGGCGAGCGGGTTTGCCGTCGTGGGAGTCGCAGCAGGCGTACAATTGCAGGGCGATATCGTCGCCGACGTTTCCATCGGCATCACCGGTGCAGCGAACCACGCCTTCGTGGGCAAGGCAGCGTCCGACTTCCTGATCGGCAAGGCTCTCTCCCAGGACAACATCGGCGAAGCCGCCAAGATGGTCGGTGACATCACCGAATGTCTCTCGGACCGATATGCACCGGCCGAATATCGCGCGGACCTGATCAGGATCGAGCTCGGGCGAGCTCTACTTGCGCTTTCCTCTTGAGACGGCCCCCACCGCTTTGGCGACATTGCGGCCGCCTGGAGCGCCGCCAAATCGCGCTCGATTGAAGCGCACGGCACCCGCGCCGGGGACGATCTCGACGTCCTCGAGCCGCAAAGGCTTGCCGTCCGCTCTTTTCAGCTCCGGATATTCAATCGGACGTCCCGCCGCCCGATCGAGAAACACGACCTGCGGTCCCTCTGACTCCGCGAGCCAGTCGTCACCCCATTTCTTCAACGCAAGGTAGGCCGGAAAAAAGTCGCGGCCCTTGTCGGTGAGGACATACTCGTATCGGCCCGAATGTTCGGGTAGAGGTACCCGCCTCATAACACCGGCAGTTACAAGCTTCTTCAACCTGGCGCTCAGGATGTTGGGGGCGATTCCGACGTACATCTCGAACTCGTCGAAGCGCTTCACGCCGTAATACGCCTCCCGCAAGATCAGGATAGACCAGCGGTCCCCGACGATTTCCATCGCTCGCGCAACGGAGCATTCCTTGTTGGCGAGACGGCCCTGCTTCGTACTGGACATAGGCTTTCACCTCCAAACCCAGCCCATACCAAATCGAGCGGGATTCGTGTATGTCCAGTTCGAGCCTTTCTTCGCGTCTATGCCTCAGGCGGCCTGTCCGGGCTCGCTTTTCGTATTGGCGGCCGCGTCGGTCTCCAGGGCGCGCCTATGGGAGACCAGAACGCCTGCCTCGCTCAAGCGCTTCAACTCTTCTTCGCTGATGCCGAGTTCGCCGAAAACCGCAAAGTTGTGTTCCCCCTGGAAGGCCGGCGCTCCAATCGGCGACAATTGGTCTCCGGAAAAGTGCCACGGTCGTCCCGGCAACCGGTATTCCCCGCCGCTTCGATCGGGCACCCGTTGGACCGCGCCCCAATAGTCGCTCCACTCGGAAGATGCGAGCTCCTTGATGGAGCGGATCTCGCCCATCGCGATTTTGGCTTCGTCAAACTGCGCGTCCAATGTCGCCATGTCCGGGAATGTCAGTATCCAGGACTGGATGATCTGGTGCAGCAGACCGAAGTTCAACCGGCGCGCGGCCGCAGTGGCGAACCGTGGATCCTCAATCAGATCGACACGGCGCATCGCTCTCAGCCAAGACGGAAACGTCAGGCTGCCGATGATGCTCGTTGCTACGGTGAACTCTTCGCCTTGCGGCCCGATGAAGAACGAGCAGTCGGTCGCCCCCAGCACCGCCGGCTCCGCTCCGATGTCGTCGTCGGACAGATCGACGTGGGCTCGCTCGTTGACCGCCAGCAGCGTCGCCGCCATGGCGATGTCTACGTACTGGCCCTGCCCGGTCTTCTGCCGGCTGTTGAGAGCCGCGAGGATCGCGATCACTCCCTGCAATCCGGTGTAGACGTCCGCATGCGAGAGACTGTCGGTGCGCGGCTCGGTCAACGCCTCGCCGTAGTGACGAATACTGTTATGAGTGAAGCCGGCCTCGGCCTGCACGGTCGGCGCATACGCCATCCGGCTGCGCCAGGGGCCGCCCTGCCCATATCCGGTGATGGACGCGTAGATCAATTTCGGGTTTCGCTTGGATAGCGTATCGTAGTCGAGCCCGAAGAAATTGAGCGTGCCAGCGCGGAAATTCTCGACCACGACGTCCGCCGTGTCACAGAGCTTCAGAACCAATTCATAGGCGCCCGGCAGGTTGAGATTGATGCTGACATTGCGTTTGCCGGCATTCTGCTGCGCGTAATAGCCTGACATGCCGTCGGTTGACGGAAACGCGAACCGACTGACATCAGGGCTCGGCGGTTCGATCTTGATGACCTCGGCGCCGAGATCCTGCAGCGTCCTCGCGCACAGGGGGCCCGCCAGGACGCGGGAGAAATCCACGACTCGAATTCCACTGAGGGGGCCGCTCATGTCACCGCCCCGCGAATTTTGCGAGACCAGGACCATTCTTGCGATAGGACGCAAGGCCGGTCTTCAGGTCCTCCGACGCCCATATCGGCGCCTGTACTCTCGCCATTGCTTCGTCGGCGGCCGCGACGCCCTCGTTAACTGCGATATAAGCGAGCTCCTTGGTTGCGGCATGCGCGACCGTGGGGCCTTGCGCAAACTCCTCCGCGATAGCCATCGTCGCAGCCTCCAAGGACTCCTCCGGCACAGTTAGATTGATCAGACCCCACTTCTCCAGCGTCGGTGCGTCGTAGCGGCGCGCCAACATCGACATTTCCTTGGCACGCTGCGCGCCGATCCGCTGCACCTGACGCTGGATCCCCCCCAGCAACGGATGCAGCCCCAGCGTCGCCTCGACCGAGCCGATCTTTGCCGAACTAGCCGCGATGATGTAGTCGCAGGACAAAGCGAGTTCGAGCCCGCCACCCAGGCAGACACCGTGGATGCTCGCAATCAACGGAACCGGCAACAGCTCCATAAAGCGCAGGAAGTCGACGTTCGTTCGCCGCAAATTCGCGCCGCTCCGTTCGGCATCGTCGGCCGCCACTTGGGTCTCGAAAATATCCAGATCCGCTCCGGCTGAGAAATGGCGCAACCCGCTGCGGATGACGATAGCACGGCTTCCGGCCTTCTGAGCCGCCTCAACCTGCTGAACGATCGCATTGAGGAACTTGGGGCCGAGCAAATTGTACGGCCGGTAGACCATGGTCAATACCGAGATATTTCCGCGCTCGTCGCGCGTCACCAATGCCTCTTCAGACAAAGCCGCCTCCCTGGTCGACGCCGCTCCGTAACGGGTCATTATTTTCTATAGACGATTGTCACATCATGACTTGCATTTTGCAAGCCTCAATTTTCCGGCGCATCCTGGCGTGCGACTCTATTTCTCAAGACACCGATCTTCTCTACCTCGAGCTCGATCGTATCCGAATGCTCGAGGTACCATCCAAGCTCGAGACCACAGCCGTTGCCGACAGTACCCGAGCCGATGAACTCACCCGGCATCAACGTCTCATCCCGTGTCACGTGCGCGATGATTTCTTCGAACGAGAATAGCATGCCCTCGCTTGTGCCTCGCGAACGGGTCTCACCGTTGACGCGCGCTTCCATGGCGAGCTTGTAGGGATCGCCTATTTCATCTGGCGTCACGATCCAGGGCCCGAGCACGTTGCCGCCGTCAAAGCTCTTGCCTTTGGCCGGCCCCAGCCTGCCTTCCATCTCCACCCGCTGGGCATCGCGCGCGGAAAAATCATTGAAGATCGTGAACCCGAATATGTGGTCGCGCGCTTTCGCTGCAGAGATGTTCGCGCCCCTATTCTTGGTGATGATGCCGAACTCCAACTCGTAGTCCATCACTTGGCTATAGCGGGGCCATCTCACAGTGGTGTTGGGGCCTCCGACGCTGAAGCGGTTCGTGATGTAGTAGATCGGCTGCTTGCGATAGACTTCCGGCAATTCAGGCAGAGGCGCCGCCTGAAGGCGAGCGAGTTCAACCGCGTCACCGGCCTTTCGCGCCTGGAACTTGAGGTGCCCGATCGGAGCTTGAACGATATGCACCGGAAAAGACATGCCGTCTCGCATTTGGCGCGGCTCCGGCAGCGGGGCGAGAAGTTCGGATGCGGCAATATCGGACGATAGATCTCGATCCTGCCCGTATCGGCTGAACAGGTCCGACGCCGTATCGAGTGACGCGTCACAGTCGTCGATGAGATCGACCATCGAATTGAAGGCAGGATTTGCCTTGCCGGCGCGTTCGGATGCGGAAGCAAGATCGAACAGCCGTGTATCGCCGGCATGAACCAACGCGACCCTATTTCGCCCGTTCGACCGATAGGTAGCTAGTTTCAAGAGCCCCTCCCATGATCTGACATTCTCTCGTTGCTTAACGCTGAGCATATCGCATGGCTTTTGTTTTGCAAGTTATATGGCCAGACGAGCAATGGACGCGTGGCGTGATTGTCACCCGGCGATCATTGACCCGAGCGTCTCGGTCGATGGAGCAACATGAGTAGCAAGCCGGGGGCGCCATCGGCCGGCAGCCCCAGGAGCGTCGCCCACCACCGACAGTCCTGGGCTCTTGTCTTCCGCCGTAGCTGCGTTCTCCGGATATCGCGCCTGCAATCGGTAGACGATATCGACGCGATGCACGCCCCCAGAACGTCGGCGCGGCTGATAGTTACGCGATCGAGCTTTCGCGGGCTGCGGATACCTGCTGCAGGCCGCGAGAAGATGGGTCGTTGCGATGCCTGCATTGCCGGCGTATAGAATTCGTATGATATGCCCTTAATAAAGCCCGCGGCCGGTTCCGGGCCCGCATATCCCACGCGAGGAATAAACATGCAGTCCCCCATCTTGATCACCGGCGCCACCGGAACCATCGGCCATGTTGTATGCAAGCTGCTGGTCGAACGGGGCGCGAAGGTACGAGCTCTCGTCCGCAGCGAGGACGCGCGATCGGCCAAGCTGGCCAACTTAGGGGTTGAGATCGTCGTTGGCGATCTTCTCGATCTGCACGCGATGCATCGAGCGATCGAAGGTTGCGAGCAGGTCTACTTCGGTATGGCCGTTTCACCTTCATATCTGGAGGCGACCGTCAACGCCGCGGCCGTCGCGAAACACCACAAGGTAAGCGCGTTCGTGAACATCTCTCAGATGACCGTATCGCAGATGAGCATCAATTCGACGACCGACAGTCCGCAGCAAAAGCTGCACTGGCTGGCGGAACAGGCATTGAATTGGTCCGGACTCCCTGTCGTACATGTCCGCCCCACGGCATTCCTGGACACCTTTTTCCTTCGACTTTCCGCGAGTTCCATCCGTGACCATGGACAAATTCGTCTGCCCTTCGGAAACGGGAAGACGTCGCCAATAGCGAGTGAAGACGTTGCGCGTGTGATAGCAACCATCCTCCAAGACCCGGGCCCGCATATCGGCAAGATTTACGAACTGACGGGACCCCGGTCACAGGACATGAACGGAATTGCCGAGGAGTTCTCCAAGGCCCTGGGAGGTCCGATCACTTATGTCAACGTTCCCTGGGAGCCTTGGCGCAAGCAGTTGGAGGATAGCGGAAGATTGCCTCCCCATGCGCTTTCCCATCTCGCGACAATGGCTCTTCTCAAACAGCAGAATCGATACGACAGGTTGACCTCGGATGTCGAGAAGATCACCGGCAAGCCGCCGCTTAGCGTTTACGATTTCGTTCTGCGGCACGCGGGCTTTTATACGACGGGCGGTTAGGCGACACCGCGTCAAGGTGACGACGCCTCCGCGGTACGTCATCGCCGGTGCATAGCAGTGCAAACGGGCGCTCCAGGTCAGTTACGCCTTGCGAAACAGACCCTTGAGGATCCGATCGTCCCGTCAAATCCGAGGTTTATATATTTTATCTAGCGACTTATAATTTGATAGTCGCGACACGACCTGGCCCCGATACGGGCAACGGTCGGCAGATCGACGGGTGTGTCACCACTGCCTCAAAGCTTGGAGTCCAGACATGAAGGCTTACCTCTGCAAGTTCATTCCGCCGCGGGCCGACTTCATAACGACGATGACGGCCGACGAAGCAAAATGGATGAAGCAGCATGGAGCCTTCTTGGACGATCTGCTCGCCAAAGGAATAGTCGTCGCGCACGGCCCTGTCATGGATCCGAGTGGGGGTTATGGCGTCTCACTCTACCAGATCGCCGACGATGAGAACATCGAAGCGATTACCTCACAGGATCCGATCGTGAAGAACGGCGCCGGGCACTATGAGCACTTTCCGATGCGACATTTGTCGGCTCGAGGCTGAATGCCGCGCCCATCACCTTCAGTACCGCGCAAATCTGGCGTTTGTCTCCCGGACTTGCGCAGGATGCGCGCTCCAATACAGCGCCAAAATCGGCCGAAGAAGCAGCGCGCTTCTCTTCCGGTGATGGGCGTGACTGAAGAGTCTACGACAGACTCATAAGAGAACTGGACGCTCAAAATATCGAGCGTCCAGTCCGTTCAGACCCCTACTGCCTGGGACGCGTCAGGCGATTGCGCGTGCCGGGACGGAACCCGTGCTCACACCGTCGAGGAAGCCCGTCAGCCGCTGCCGGATGATGCGTTCGGCGCCATCCATGATGCGATCGATCAACTCCTTGACCGTCGGAATATCGTTGATGAGCCCGACCACCATGCCGCAGCTCCAGGCCCCGGCATCCATGTTGCCCTCCAACATCACCTTTGGATAGACGCCGGCAACCTGGTCGAGAATATCCTCGATCTTCAGGCTGGCGCCCTTCTCGCGCTCGATCTCGATTAGCTCGCTGACGCCCTTGTTCTTCAACACGCGCTCGGTGTTGCGCAGCGCGCGCATGACGAGAACGGTGTCGAGCTCGGTCGCCTTGACCAGTGCTTGCTTCACATTGTCGTGGACCGGCGCCTCCTTGGTGGCGACGAAGCGGGTGCCCATGTTCATGCCCGCCGCACCCATGGAGAGAGCCGCGACGAGGCTGCGCGCATCCGCCATGCCGCCCGACGCGACGAACGGAATCTTGAGCTCATCGGCCGCACGCGGCAGCAGGATCATGTTCGGCATGTCGTCCTCACCCGGATGGCCGCCGCACTCAAAGCCATCGACACTGACCGCGTCGCAGCCGATCTTCTCGGCCTTCAGCGAATGCCGCACCGAGGTGCACTTATGGATCACCTTGATGCCGGCGGCCTTCAGCGCCGGCATGTACTCCTCCGGGCTGCGGCCGGCGGTCTCGACCGCCTTGATGCCGCCTTCCTTGATCGCGGCGATATACTCGGGATAAGGCGGAGCGGTGAAGCTCGGCAGGAAGGTGAGATTGACGCCGAACGGCTTGTCCGTCATGTCGCGACAGCGCGCGATCTCCTTGGCCAGAAGCTCGGGCGTCTTCTGGGTGAGGCCGGTAATGAGGCCGAGGCCGCCGGCGTTCGACACCGCTGCTGCGAGTTCGGCGAACCCGACATAGTGCATCCCGCCCTGAATAATCGGATGTTCGATACCGAACAGTTCAGTGATCGCTGTCTTCACGATGATCTCCCGCAGTTCCGTTCAATGGATGA
The DNA here is from genome assembly GCF_023006515.1 of Bradyrhizobium sp. PRIMUS42. Classification (NCBI taxonomy): domain Bacteria; kingdom Pseudomonadati; phylum Pseudomonadota; class Alphaproteobacteria; order Hyphomicrobiales; family Nitrobacteraceae; genus Bradyrhizobium; species Bradyrhizobium sp. PRIMUS42. The sequence goes on along the minus strand of NZ_JALBGZ010000007.1, from coordinate 17,910 downwards.
TTTCGAAAAGGCCCGCCGCGCCCATGCCGCCACCGATGCACATGGTCACGACGCCGTACTTTGCCTTTCGTCGCCGCCCCTCGATCAGAAGGTGGCCAGTGAGGCGCGCGCCGGTCATGCCATAGGGATGGCCGATCGCGATCGAGCCTCCATTGACGTTGAGCTTGTTCGGGTCGATGCCGAGCTTGTCGCGGCAATAGATCACCTGAACGGCATATGCCTCGTTGAGCTCCCAGAGATCGATGTCGTCGATCTTCAGGTTGTGACGCTTCAGCAGGCGGGGGATCGCGATGACCGGGCCAATACCCATCTCGTCCGGCTCGACGCCCGCTGCAACGAAGCCGCGGAAGATGCCGAGCGGCTTGAGCCCCTTTTTGGCCGCGGCCTTATCGCTCATGATCACGCATGCCGAAGCACCGTCGGAAAGCTGGCTCGCATTGCCGGCGCTGATGGTCTTGCCCTCGAACACCGGCTTGATCTTGGCGAGGCCTTCTGCGGTCGTGTCGGGACGCGGGCCTTCGTCTTTGGCGAGGGTCACCTGTTCATAGGAGACCTGCTTGGTCTCCTTGTTGACGAGCGCCATTTTCGTCGTGATTGGAACGATCTCCTCGTCGAACCGGCCGCTCTGCAGAGCAGCTCCGACGCGGCGCTGGCTCTCGAGGCTGTATTCATCCTGCTTGTCGCGGCCGATCTTGTAGCGCTCGGCGACCGTTTCTGCCGTCTCGAGCATCGACATGTACATGTCCGGCTTCATCGCCATCAATTCATCGTCGACCATATGAAACTTGTTCATGTGCTCGTTTTGCACCAGGCTGATCGACTCGATGCCGCCGCCGATCGCGACATCCACGCCATCCAGCATCACGGAACGTGCCGCCACGGCGATCGCCTGCAGGCCAGAGGCGCATTGCCGATCGATCGTGGTCCCGGCGACGGTCACCGGCATGCCCGCACGGATCGCCCCCTTGCGGGCCACGTTCATCACCATGGTGCCTTGCTGCATGGCGCAGCCCATCACCACGTCTTCGACTTCACCCGGGGCGATTCCGGCGCGCTTCACCGCCTCGGCCATGACGTGACCGGCCAAGGTCGGCCCCTCCGTATTGTTGAGGGATCCACGGTAGGCTTTGCCGACCGCGGTACGAGCGGTGGAAACGATTACTGCTTCTGTCGTCATACTCGCCTCTTTTCTTACGCGGCCGCGCCCAGTCGTGCATAGCGCAGGACATGGAACGCAGGGTCGCCGAACTGGATGTTGATGGAAGAGATCCGCTTAAAATAGTGGCCCACATTGAGCTCATCGGTCATGCCCATGCCGCCATGCAGCTGCACAGCCTGGTCGGCGACGAACTTGGCCGCATAGCCGATCTTCGTCTTGGCACCAGAGGCGAGCCGCGAGAGCCCGGCTTCATCGCCGCTGATGCTGAGATTGAGATGCTGCATCAGCGAGAGCGCCTCCTGATGGGCGATGAACATATCGACCATCCGATGCTGCAGCACCTGAAACGAACCGATGGTGGTGCCGAACTGCTTGCGGGTCTTCGAATATTCCAATGTGGCGGAATTCAATTCGCCAATGGCACCGACCGCTTCCGCACAGAGCGCGCCGATGGCGCGGTCGCGGCAGGCCTCCAGCGCAGCCACGCCCTCGCCTTCCTTGCCGAGCAACTGCCCACGGACATTGCGCAGACTGATCTCGGCGGCGCGCCGGCCGTCGATGGTCCTGAAGCTTTGCAGATCGACACCAGCCGCGCGGCGGTCGACCGCGAACAGACTGACCCCAGCGCGGTCCCGTCGATTACCCGAGGTGCGCGCGGAAATGAGAAGGTAATCCGCCCAGGGCGCCGCGATCACCGCCGTCTTTCCGCCGTTCAGGACATAGGCATCGCCCTCGCGTCGCGCGGTGGTCGTCACGTCTGCGAGATCGAACCGGCCTCCCTTCTCCGTCCAGGCCAGCGTCCAGATCTTCTTGCCGTCGATGATGTCGGGGATGAAGCCCTGCTTCTGCGCGGCATCGCCTAGCCGTTCGATCAGGCCGCCGGCCAACACCACCGTCTCCACGAACGGCTCGACGACGAGATGGCGTCCGAACTCATGCGCGATGATCATGGTCGACAGCGGACCGCCGCCGAGGCCACCAGCGTCCTCCGCGAACGGTGCAGCCAGCAGGCCGAGTTCGGCGAACGCCGCCCATTGCCTGCGGCTAAAACCTTGCTCGTCGGCGACGATCTTGCGGCGCGCATCGAAATCATACTGATCGCGTAGCAGGCGCTGGATGCTGGATCGCAGCAATTCCTGCTCTTCCGTAAACTGAATGTCCATCCGACCCTCTCGATACTCTGGCTAGAGACCAAGCACAGCTTTTGCGATGATGTTGCGCTGAATCTCGTTCGACCCGCCGTAGATGCTGAGCTTGCGAGAATTCAGGTACTTTTCCGACGCGGTGTGCCCGTATTCAGAACCGGGCATGAAGTGGTTGGCGCTGACCGGATGCTCGCGCAGCGCGAGCCCGTAACTGCCGATCGCGCGATGGGTCAATTCGGTGATCTTCTGGAAAATCTCAGTGCCGCGGATCTTGAACAACGAGGCGGCCGGTCCAGGGTCGATGCCCCGCGCCATCTGAGCCACGACACGCAGCTCGGTCGCCTCGAGCGCCAGTACGTCGAGTTCCACGAGGGCGATCTCGCGCAGGAAGTCGAGATGCGCAGGATCGTCGGGCGCGACCTCGGCCTCTACGATCTGCTTTAGTTTGTTGATGTAGCGCGTCGATCGACCGATGCCGGCCATGCTGGTTCGTTCGTTGCCGAGCAGAAACTTGGCATAGGTCCAGCCCTTGTTCTCCTCGCCGATCAGGTTCTCGACGGGGACGCGAACGTCCTCCAGAAAGACGTCGTTGACCTCATGGCTTCCGTCGATGGTGATGATCGGCCGCACGGTGACGCCCGGCGACTTCATGTCGATCAACAGGAAGGAGATGCCGGATTGTGGTTTCGCATTCGGATCGGTCCGCACCAGACAGAAGATCCAATCCGCATGCTGAGCGAGCGTCGTCCAGGTCTTGTGACCATTGACGATATAGTGATCGCCGTCGCGCACGGCCTTGGTGCGGACGGTTGCCAGGTCCGAGCCGGAGCCCGGCTCGGAGTAGCCCTGGCACCACCAGTCCTCGCCCGACAGAATACGCGGAAGAAACTTCTTCTTCTGGGCATCGTTGCCGAACGTGTAGATGACAGGCCCCACCATGGTGACGCTGAATGCCAAGGGCGGCAGCGTGCCGGCGCGGCTGGTCTCCTGTTCAAAGATGAAGCGGCGCGTAATCGACCAGCCGGGACCGCCGTACTCCTTGGGCCAGAGAGGCGCGATCCAGCCCTTTTTGTGCAGAATGCGATGCCAGAGCAGCGATTGCTCCTTGGTCAGGTCGGTCTCCGGATTCGGGACACGCATTTCCGCAGGGTAGTTTTCTGCGATGAAGGAGCGCACTTCGTCCCGAAATGCGGCATCCTCTGGAGAAAGCGCCAGCTCCATACTATTTGCTCCTCACCACTTCTCGCCGAAAGGACGAATCTCCAGCTCGAACGTCCATGCGCTTTTCGGCTGCTGGTAGAGTTGCCAATAGGATGCAGCAACGGAGGACGGCGGCATCAGCGCATCCGGATCGTCCAGCGCGTTTGGCCCGAGAGCCTCCAGCCGCCGCTGCCGAACCCATTCGGTATCCACGCCGGAATCGATGATCAGATGCGCAACGTGGATATTTTGGGGGCCAAGCTCGCGAGCCATTGCTTGCGCGACCGCGCGAAGGCCGAATTTGGCGCTCGCAAAGGCAGCATAACCGCTGCCGCCGCGGAGCGAAGCGGTCGCCCCCGTGAAGAAGATCTTACCGCCCCCGCGCGGCAGCATCAGGCGCGCCGCCTCGCGGCCGGCCAGAAAGCCCGAATAGCAGGCCATTTCCCAGACCTTACGGAAAACGCGCTCAGTGGTTTCCAGAATGGGGAAGTTGACGTTCGCGCCGATGTTGAAGATGCAGACTTCCAGCGGCGCATGTTTGTCTGCATCGTTCAGGAACGAGACGATCTCGTCTTCCTTGCGAGCGTCGAGCGAACGGGCGTGAACCTCTCCGCCGGCAGCCTCGATATCCTTGACGAGCGGAGCCAACTTTTCGCCGTTACGACGGCCGGCGAAGACGGTGAACCCTTCTGCGGCAAACTTCTTGGCGATCTCGCCGCCGATGAAATCGCCGGCGCCGATGACAGCCGCGGTTGCGTTTCTCTTCTGCACGGGCGTGCTCCCTGTGAGGTTATACTTCGCTTGAACTAGCTTGCCGTGAACCCGCCGGACCGCGTCGTCGACGCGCTCGGCATCATGGAAAGTACATAGCGTTCTTTTTTAGAACTCGTCAATTGATATTTGAAGTTGGCGCTTCGAGATCGCAAGGTGAAAGAGGCTCCGACCTCAAACTAAACTGGATATCGAGCCTGACTGCCGAGCGCGGCAGAAGATGCGCTATCCCGATCCAATGACGGCTCATTCAAAGTGAACTCGCTCACGGCACGAAGTTGAAGGACATCAGCGCTGTCCTTTATCGGGGCCGCGATTGAGATCTAAAGATATTGTCGCCGAGCTCACCGCTTCACCGCGAGGGCGGCTATTCCGGTGGTCGTGCCCGACGGCGAGCGGCATCGAAAGACCTACCTGCAAGGCTCACCGCGATCATCGCCGGCGGCGGATCTCATTCATGATCGCCGAACTTCGATGCAGATATCACCTGGCCTTGGAAGTGGTCCCGCGGGTTTGTTCGACGATGGATTCCTCCACGTCCCGCAACTGGTCCTTTCCGAAGAACATTTCCTTGCCGACGAAGAAAGTCGGCGAGCCGAACGCGCCCCGGCTCACAGCGTCGTTCGTCAGCTCGATGAGCCTCTTCTTCACATCGTCTTCCTGCGCACGCTTTGCCACGCGATCGATATCGATGCCTGAAGAGATGAACGCGCTCCGAAAAACCTCAGGATCGTCCATTTTCTTCGGTTCTTCCCACATATGATGATAGGCGGCCCTGAAGTAGGGTTCGAACACGCCCTCGAACTGCGCCGCAACCGCGCAGCGCATCAACATAAGGGTGTTGACGGGGAAGAAGGGATTGGTGCGGAATTTCGTCACGTTATGGCGGCGAATAAACCGCTGCGTCTCAAGCGCCTGATACTCCGGCTTGTTCTTGATTCCACGAAGAGAATCGAAGGGCGACATGTTTCCGGTGGCCTTGTAGATGCCGCCAAGAAGGACCGGGACGTACTCGAATTTAGCCCCGGTTCGCTGTTCGATGCCCGGGATCGCGACCTCGGCCAAATAGGCGTTCGGACTACCGAAATCGAACTGGAATTCTACTTTCGGGGTCATGTCGGCGTCCTCCGGACAATTTCGATGATTGTGACATGAGTTTACAGTTCCATTTTTGAACTGTCAAACCGATACTCCGACAATTTGGTCGATTTTTCCTAGGGGTATTGTTTGAGGATCAGTACCTATCTAGAATGATATGACTTGTCGCTTCTCCGCAGATTCGTGGGAGAATGATCGGGCTATTGGAGACCGCGGATGAAATGGAAGGAACTTGAGGAAGAGCCGTGTTCAATGGCCAGGACTATCGCCGTAATCGGCGACCGATGGACGCTGCTCATCCTACGCGAATGCTTTTTGCGTACTCGCCGCTTCGAGGGATTCCAGTCCGCCTTGGGAATAACCCGCCATCTCCTTGCCGAGCGGTTGAAGAAGCTTGTCCGGCAAGGCATTCTCCGCCGAGTCCCCTATCAAGAATCGCCCAAGCGCCACGAGTACATCCTGACGCAGAAGGGCCTCGATCTCTATCCGATCATGATGGCGATCGTTCATTGGGGCGACACTCACATGGTCGACGAACGCGGTCGGCCGCTTCTGCATCAGCATCGCCACTGCGGTAAGGACTTCGACCCCGTCATGGTTTGCTCCGAGTGTGGCGAGCCGGTTTTAGCCAAAGAGGTCCATACGCATCCGGGCCCTGGTGCCAGGCGCCCCCTTGCGAAAAACGACCTGGAAGCGCCGGCCCCAGAACCCAAGGTGCGACGCAAGGTAGCCTGATCGCCCTGCCCTGCGAAGCCAGGCCAAGCCGCTACGCAAATGATTGAGGAGCCGACCGTTTCACCGAGATCAGCCTCCATGTATGCCACCGACTGGGCGCTCGAGGAGTAAAAGTTCAAACTCGGATCACGCCAAAGTTCGGGGCGGAGCAGTAGAGCGATTCGACCTGATCCGATCGGCACTTCAAGACGGCGCGTTGATTGACGTATGCCTTGTCGGTGATCTCTCCAGCGGCGATCGACGGCGGCTCCTTGAGCAGCACGAACGAATGAGCATTTTCGCTGCTGCCAACGGTTCGGTTGTATTCTTGGAGCCGGTCCTTGAGGAACTGCACAACGACGGGATCGCTGGTCAGGTCGGAAGGCGGCTGCGAAGAGATCCGTGCCGCCTCCGTCGGGTTCAGCCAGCAAAGCAGACCACAGTATTCTCGGTTTTCGCCTGCAATCACCACATCCGACAGCATGCCACGGGTAGCTGCCAGGATAGCGGCGCGCATGTTCCCGATCGATACCCAGGTCCCGTTGGCGAGCTTGAAGTTTTCGGAGATCCGGCCCGTAAAGCGAAGTCCCGATTCCGGCTTCTCCGGGTCCATGAATGAGACCGTGTCGCCGATGCGATAGAAGCCTTCTTCATCGAAAGCTTGTTCCGTCAAATCCGGCCGACCGAGATAACCCGGCGTGACGTTGGGACCTTTGACCCGCACCTCATATGTATCGGAAACGGGAAGCAGCTTCAGCTTCAGACCGGGCGCGGGAAGGCCGATTTCGCCCGGTCGATCGGTAGCCCAATGGGTCGTGCTGATCGTGGGTGCGGTTTCCGTCGTGCCGTAGCCCGACATGACGGGAATACGCCGACCGGTGATCGATGACGTCAACCGGTAAAGACGCTCGAGCGTGTTCTGCGAGATGGCTGCGCCGGCGTAACTTATGCGATCCAGCCGCTTCAGGATGCGCGCGCCAAGTTCGGAATCCTTCTCGATGGCGTCGCAAAGGGAATTGTAACCGGCCGGCACGTTGAACATGGCGGTCGGTGAAACCTCTTGGAGATTGAGGAGAGTCTTGTGGAAGAGCTGCGGCAATGGCCGGCCGTCGTCGATGTAGAGCGTCCCCCCATTCTTGAGTATGCCGTGCAGAATGACGTTGCTTCCCATGGTGTGGTGCCATGGCATCCACTCGACCTGAACAGGCGCTTCGGAGGGGGCTACCAGCAAGCTGCCCATTTGCAGAGAGCTCGCCATCATGCGGTGAGTATTCAGGACACCCTTGGGGAGGCCCGTCGAGCCCGACGTAAAGAGGACTTTTGCGACCGAATCGCAAGATACGGAGCGGGACGCGCCTTCGAAGCCTCGATAGCTGCTCCTCTTCTCGGTCAGGTCAGAATAGCGCACCGTGTCGGGAGCGCCGTCTACGCTGATCCAGGTCGCCGCTTTCAGTTCCGGAATGGAGCGGGCCGCTGAGAATTCGCGTCCGCTTTGCACGAACACGAACTTCGGGCGCAGCACCTCTGCGACATCCTTCAGCCGCGCCAGACCGCCGGGCATCAACGTGTAGTTCGGCGAGATCGGCGCAAAAACGACGCCGATCGACATCGCGGCGAAAGACATCACCGCGTTCTCGATGGAATTCCCGGAGAGGATGGCGAGATTATCTGAAGGCCTCGCATCCATCTCGATCAGGTTTTGGCCAACCGCCTGAACCAGGGACCAGGCCTGGCTATATGTGATCTCGTCCCACCCGCCGCTTGAATTACGTTGAGCCAAGAAAATGCGGTCGGGAGCTGCCTTCGCCCACCTCGGCAGAAAGTCCGTGATACGCCAATCGCACTCCCCCAGCTCGATCGGCGAACTCAAGATGAGCGTACCGTCGCTCCGACGCTGCAGGGAGACCTCTTTGGGCGCGAATACAGGTGTGTTCTTTGACATTGAAGATGATCCCATGACTTACGGCAGCGCCGCCCCGCACTCTTCGCGTGTAATCCCGCTTCTGATTGCCGAGCATTCTTGCGGTCTCGTGCCGGCTCGCCTCAGGAGGTCGACGGCGCAATCGATCACGCGCGCTTTCCCGTTTTTCTGCGCGTCGACTATTCGGATTTCGCGTCAAGCACGTCGCCGAACAACTGATAGGTCGTTCCGGTCCAGCGCTGCAGCCGCATTTGAGTCGACATCATGTTCGAGCTTTCGCTGGTGTTCACCTCGATTCCCGGCAGGCCGACCGAAACCACGACGTTCTTGAGATTCTTTGCTTGCGCCAGGATATTCTTGCGGGAGAGATCGTTGCCGCATTGCTTCAGAATCTGCTCGAGCAGAACTCCCTGCTGATATCCGAGCGTATAACTTCCGTTCGTGATGTCGGCGCCGGACAGATACTTCTCGAAGAAGCTCTTATAGGCTTGCATGCCGGGATCGTTCTTCCACGTCTCGTCTGCGGCGTCCTTGTTGATCGTGCCTGCGATCACGCCGATCGATTTGTCGAACCCGGCCGGCGCGAGCGTGCCACCAACAGATGCGGAGGGATAATTGATGATGACGGTCGCCTTCCATCCAATCACCGAGGCCTGCCTGATCGCCTGCGCTGCAAACTTCGGTGTCCCGGCGATCACGAGAGCCTCGGCGCCCGAACTCTTGAGATTCGTGATCTGCGAATCGATCGTCGGCTCGGTCACCTCGTAAGAGGCGGTCACGACCTTTCGATCGAAATCGCCCCCCAGATACGCCTTGAAGGCATTGACGTAGTCCTTACCGAGGTCGTCGTTCTGGTAGAGAATTGCGTATTTCGCATTGGGAAGCGTCTTGGTCAGATACTTGGCGTAGATCTTCCCCTCGGTATCGTAGCTGACGAGACCGGTCGTCATCAGGGGATAATTCGCGACATCCGTGAACTTGGATGAGCCGCTGACGATTGCGAGGCTGGGCACCCCTTTCGCCCTGAGATACTTGGCCGTAGCCGAAATGCCGGGCGTACCGAGTTGGCCGAACATGAAGGACACTTCGTCGCTCTCGACCAGCTTGCGCACGTGCTCGACCGCCTTGGGCGGACTGTATGAGTCATCGTAGGCGATGTAGTTGATCTTGCGGCCGTTGACGCCGCCTCGGTCGTTCAGCGATTGGATATAGGCAATGAGCCCCTTGCCCACGAGCCCGATCGACGATGCCGGTCCGCTGAAGGGGAAGACCCCTCCAATCTTGATCTCCGTTTCGGAAATGCCGGGCTCTTCCGCCGCGGAGGCGGGGCCGCTCAAGACCACAGCAAGAGCTATCGCGATTTTCCAATTCGCCGTCATCGATCGTCCTCCCCACGCGCGCCTGTCGGGGCACGCCAGTATGTTGGTTGACCTTCTGCTTTCGCGCTCGCCCGCCGGTCGTTGGCTCGGCACCGACCGTAGGGACAGGCTAGAGGTCTAACTCAACCTTATCGTTCTTTTTTAGAACTCGTCAAGCGCATCCGTGATCTATCGCCTGCGACACGATCCACCTGAGACTTATCCTGTCGATAAAGTCGGGTCGCGATAGCTCCACATACCAGCCCGACCTGTTACTTCCGCAATGGAACTTCCTGCTCTCGCCGCGAGCGACCGTCTCAGGACGACTGGACGGCCGACACTCGAGCACGTCCTCAGGTACTGGCAATGAAGAGCTCGATCAGCGCAATCACGGTCTCGGGCGCGTCTTCCTGGCTGAAATGTCCCGCGTTCGGGATTTTTATGATCGGCCTCCCCGGCCAAATCGCGCTGAAATTAGCGATCTGCGTGTCGGGCGCGATGGCGCGGTCCTTCATGCCGACGGCGAGCATGGCCGGCTTGGACTTCAGATTCTCAATCAGCGAAATGCCTTCCGCAATGTAGGGCCGGATTCTGCCGAGTAGTGCATCGAGCGGAAACTCGATCGCTCCGAGACACTCTTGCTTGGTGGTAAATGGCGCTCCGTAGGCCGCGAGCCAGTCGGCGTCGACGACGGAGAGGTTCTCCAGGCCTTGAGTTTTCATGACGCTGAGGATGTTGACATCCAGGTGCCCTAGCACTTCAGAGAGCGTTCCGGCCCTGTGGTGATCGAGGACGAACTGGAACCACGGCGTCAGCCCCGGAGGAGCATTGCCGTAGCCAGTAAGTGTGTTGAGCAAAAACAGTCGCTTGATGCGATCGGGATGGCGTAGCGCGAACGCCGAACCGATCAATCCTCCCCAATCCTGTATCACGAGCGTGATGTTGGTGAGATCGAGCGCTTCGACCAACTTGGTGAAATTCTCCACGTGGGCTCTAAGCGAATATTCCCGATCTGGAGGCGTCTCGCTCTTGCCGAAACCCATATGGTCAGGAACGATCACCCTATGGGAAGCCGCAAGCGGCGGGATGAAGCGGCGATAGAGATAGCCCCACGTCGGCTCACCGTGCAGACAGACGATAGGATCGCCACTCCCCTCGTCGACGTAATGCATCCGGAAACCGCTTCCTTCGAAGAAGTGAGGCTGGAAGGGCCAGGTTCCACCGAAGGTCTCGCGAGAGTCGATCATCGTTACGCTGCAACTCGTTCTGAACGGCTTTTCAACCTTTTCCGTCGCCCCGCGCCGATTATTTCCCGCGGAAAACGGCTGGACGACGTTCGATGAAGGATTGAATGCCTTCCATCATCTCCGGCAAGCATCATTTCGATTCCGATCGTGTAGACGATTCCCTGCACTGCCGTCACGATCGGCTTGCGGCATCGTCCCTTGAGCGCGAATGCATCGATGTTGCTCGGAGAAATATCGATCTTCTCGGCGTTCGGGCCGAAGAACTTGGGCATGTCGAGACCTGACGTGAAGTCCGCTCCTTCTGCGCAAACGACGCCCGCCCAATAATCGTCGTTGCTGTCCAGAAGCGTCATCGCATTCGACATCTCCACCATCATGGCGGGTGTGAAGGAGTTTTTCTTCGCTGGATTGTCGATGATGATCTTGAGGATCAGACCGTGCACTTCTGTGCGGATCCGGCCCGATGGGCCCTTCTGATCGCTCATTCGTATCCTCCAGACGCGGCAACCACCGACCGCGTCGCCAAAGCCCACTTTCTTTCTGACGAGTTGACAGTGCACTTCGCAAGCCGGCTACAACAATCTTGTGCCAACCCTATTCAGAGGTGAATGCCACCGCCGAGGGTTGCGCCTGCCGCTCGACATTTGCGCATCGCGCCTCTTGTGCGCGAGGAGGATATCTCACCTACCGAGCGTCATTTCGGCCCTCGACAGGGGTCCCTTTCCAAAAATGCGCGCCCCATTTGCGCGCATTTGAGCGCGATCAAGCTGCTTGGCGCGGCAGCCCTGCCCCATAGGCCGCCGCTTCCGATGGCGGCCTCAGATACAGCCCCCCGTTACCCGCTGTGCCGCTGGTGGCCGACGCCCTGGCTCGCTCATGAAGGGGAGTGTCACGCGAACGTGACGCTCTTGTTGAGTGGCAGTTCGCGCACACGCTTTCCGGTCAGAGCAAAGATTGCGTTGGCGAGAGCAGGTGCGGCCGGTGGGACCGGCGGTTCGCCAATTCCCCGCACGTCCCCACCAAGCTCCAATCCCTTGACGATGATTTCCGGCACCTGATGGAATCTCATGGCTTCAAACAGGTGAAAGTTCGTCTGGACCGGCGCAAAGTTTTCGTAGGTGAGCTCGCAGTTCATGGCATGGCCCAAGGCCCAGATGATGCCACCCCGCACCTGCGCTTCAAAATTGACCGGGTCCAGAACGCGCCCCACATCGCAAACGGCATATACCTTGTCGATCTTGATGCCCTGAGGAGTGTCGCTCACCTCGACGACCTGGGCCATGGGCACGCCGAAGGACACTGTCAGCGCCACGCCACGGGCTCGCCGGTCGCCGATTCGCGAGCCCTTCCAGGCGGAAACATCTCGCAAGGTATGCAAGACCTTCTTGGACGGCTCATGATTGCAGAGACGAATGAGCTCTGCCATCGGATCCGCGCCCGCGGCATGGATCAGTTCGTCCAGGAAGGAAGCATGGTGGAAGCCATTGCCGGACGCTCCAACCGATCGCCACGGGCTGACTGGCACCATTTCCTTCGCCTTATAACCCGTCACACGAAAGTTCGGTATGGCGAAAGGTTGATCCCAAATGCCGTTGACGCTTGAAGCATCGGGACCGGGAGGAACGGGCGCCTGCAACCGATTGAACCAGGAGGCGCCCATCGATTGTCCGGCCACATCGATGCTCATGCTCTCGACCATGCCATCGCGAACCGTTCCCTTGGCGCGCGAGAGCTGAATCGGGCGCGGATAGTCGTGCCCCATGTTCTCTTCACGGCTCCAGGTCATCTTGACCGGAACGCCTTCCATGGCCATCGCGAGTTCGATCGCCTGCAACGCATAGGTGTCGTCCAGTCGCGCCCCGAAGCTGCCACCGATCGGCTGAGCGTGCACGTAGATCTTCTCTTCCGGCAGTTGGGTCAGCTTCGCCGCATGCGCCTGGAGGAATACCGGGATCTGCGTTCCCGTCCAGATGTCGAGCCGCTCCTTCGTATAGAGTACAACCGCATTCATGGGCTCGAGCGGAGCGTGGGCAAGATATGGAGTCCGATACTCCGCCTCAATCGGTTTGGATGAGCCGGCCAACGCCTTCTCGACGTCTCCGTCATTGCGAAGCCGGCTGTCCAGCAGGTCTTTGGAGAACGAATTCTCCAGTACCTTCCACATTCCAGCCGAGTCGGCCGGATAAGGAGGATCGTTCCATTCGATCTTGATAGCGGCCGCGGCCTGAAAGGCTCTCCACGTGTTGTCGGCAATGACGCCCACACCGTCTTTGATCGGAACGATCTTCTTGACGCCTCTCATCTTTTCCGCGCTGGAGGCATCATATCGTTTGATCGTGCCTCCCATGCCCGGGTTGGCCCGGACGGTGGCGTACACAATCCGGTCCGGACGAATATCGATCCCATACTGCTGCGTACCGGTCGACTTGGCGACGATATCGATCCGGCGCATCTTCTTGCCGATGTAGCGCCACTCCTGTTCCGGCCGGAGGGTGACATCGGTAACCGGTGCAAGCTGCGCTGCCTCGACGGCCAGCTCCGCGTAGGTGACGGACTTGCCATCGGGCAAGATCACCTGACCGTCCTTGGTTTTCAGCTGCGATCGGGACACGCCCGACCTTCTGGCCGCCGCCTCCTTCAATGTCTCGCGAGCGACGGCTCCCGCCATGCGAAGTTTTTGATAGCCATCGGGTACGGTGGACGAACCTCCCGTGATCTGCATGCCGAGAAGACGGCTCAACACCCCGCCACCTCCCCGCGCCCCTCGAGCCATGAGGCCATCGTCGATCGGAGAGAAGGGCAGGCTGTCGTCCATGATCCGGCTATTGAAGTAGGCCGGATTTGGCGGACCAGGATCGATGCGAACCTTGTGCGGATCCACGTCAAGCTCTTCGGCAATCAGATGAGCTTGGATGGAATATGAGCCTTGGCCCTTGTCGGCGCGCGGAGTGATGAGTGTAACGCCCTTTGCGTCGACGCGGACGTAGGGCGTGATCGCGGCTTCACCCGCCTTGAGGTCCTTGAGCAGCGGGTTGGGAGGATCCTGGCGCAATCGGTAATAGCCGAAGGCGACGCCGCCGGCGATCGCAGCGGAGCCGATCAGAAACGTGCGTCTTGCAATTGTCCTGAGCCGAGCCACGTTATTTCCCCTTCATCATCTGGGCAGCAGTTTTGACGGCGCTGTGGATGCGAGTATAAGTTCCGCAGCGACAAAGATTTCCGCTCATGGCGTCGGCGATTTCGGTGTCTGACGGATCGGGGGTTTTCGATAGCAGGGCCGCTGCAGTCATCATTTGGCCGGACTGACAATAACCGCACTGCGCAACTTGGTGCTCGATCCAAGCCTGCTGAACAACGTGCAGGTCTGCGGGAGTTCCCAGACCCTCGATTGTCGTGATGCTGCCGCGGACCTCACCAGCGTTGATCGAGCAGGAACGAACCGCGGTACCGTCGATATGAACGGTGCACGCACCGCAAAGGCCCGCCCCGCAACCGTACTTCGGCCCCGAGATACCAAGCTCGTCCCGGAGCACCCAAAGGAGCGGCATTTCCGGTTCGACATCCAGATCGTAGCGCTTACTGTTGACGGTAAACTGCATTGCGAGCTCCTGTAGTGGCGAACAACGGCACCTGCCTGCCTCTCCAAGCGCCGCGGCCGCCGATTCTGACGTGTCGAACCTGGTACGTATCCTTGACGAATAGGTCGTTACGGAGGCCTCGGCCAATTCAGAATCGAATAGCTTTGCTTTACCGCTGAATTGCCGCGAACCGCGTTTCGGCAGAACCGTTCTATACCCTGGATTTTCGGAAGCAGTGCGCAGCACGACGCTCGGTCCCGCAGGGCACCCTCGTCGCTCGGTCCGTCTCTCCGATACGGCTATCATGCTTTCGGCGAACACCGATCGAACGTCGTGCCAAGTTCGGGCTTCCTTGGTGGCCTGGATCGGTGCTCCAGGCCCTTAGCATCAAATCGCCAAACGAGCCTCAATGAAATGGCAGTTTGCCTGCCTGCACAACGGATGATAGTCTCATATGCCCGTAATTGGGCCAGCGCACCGCGCGCGGGCGCACGCAGCCTTCAGATGCAGCCTTCAGATCAAGGAGACCAGCATGGCGGGACTTAAAGACCACCCGATCGCCGAACGCATACGGCTCAACCCTCCGGCACCGCCTGCATCCCTTAGCCTCGACGCTTTGAAGGCGTTGGTCATGGAATGCGGCGCAGATGATTGCGGTATCGTCAGCCTCGATGACCCTCTGGTAAAGGACGAAGCGGTTCACGCCCGACGGGCATTCGCGGGGGCGCGATTGGCGGTGAGCATCGTGAGCAGGATGAATCGCGGTCCCATCCGCTCACCCGCGCGTTCAGCGTCCAATAACGAGTTTCACAAGATTTCTCACGACGTCGACGATATCGCGCGCGAGCTAGTTCGGCGGCTGGAGGACATGGGCATCTCGGCGATGAACCCTCCGATGGCATTCCCCATGGAGTTCGACAAATACCCGGAACGGGGATGGGTCGTCTCGCACAAGCTCATTGCCGAAGCTGCCGGCGTTGGAAAGCGCGGCATCCATCGCAGCGTCATCCATCCCAAATTCGGCAGCTTTATCCTTTTGGGCACCGTGCTGGTCGATCTCGACATAGAGGCGCCGTCGAAGCCACTCGACTACAATCCCTGCTTCGAGTGCAGGCTCTGCGTCGTCGCCTGTCCGGTCGGCGCTATCAAGCCAGATGGCTATTTCGATTTTTCTTCCTGCCTCAACCACAACTACCAGCAGTTCATGGGCGGATTCGCACAATGGATCGAGGACATCGCGGACGCGAAGTCCGCCAAGGACTACCGTGAACGCCAACCGCTGGCAGAAACAGTCAAGCGCTGGCAGAGCCTCTCGTACGGCCCTAACTACAATGCGGCCTATTGCGTCGCGGTTTGTCCTGCCGGCGAAGACATCATGGCCGGCTACTTGTCAGACCGCAAAGCGCACGTGGAAACGATCGTCAAACCGTTGCAGGACAAGGTCGAGCCGCTCTATGTCGTCCGGGATTCCGATGCAGCAAGTCACGCCGCGAAGATATTCCCTCACAAGACGCTTCGGTTTGTACGCTCGAGTGCCCGGGCCTCCAGTATCGGCGCCTTTCTCTTCGGAATGGGGCTTACCTTCCAGCGTAACAGGGCTAAGGGCTTGAATGCCACCTACCACTTCGTCTTCACGGGCCAAGAGCCCAAGGAGGCCACGGTAGTTATCAAAAATCAGAAGCTGACCGTCACCGACGGCCTCATTGGTACCCCGGACTTGCGCATTCAGGCGGACTCAGCCGCTTGGCTGAAGACTTTGAATGGTCAGCTCTCGGTCGTCCTGGCGCTCGCGCAGAGAAAGATTCGATTGAAGGGCCCTCTTAAACTCCTGAAGGCCTTCGGCGCCTGCTTCCCGAAATGACAAGACACTGTTGCAAGCCAATCCGTAGTAGCCGCGCCCAGCTCGGGCGCCTACTGGCCGGAGATTCAAACCTTGTAGTTCTTTTTTGAAATTGACTAAGCCGTCATCTCGATGTCTTATTCCGGCACCTCCCGGTCCGGCCCAGGAGACGGCGAGATCTGGTTCGGACTACTTAACCGGCTGCGAAAGCGGCCGGTTTTTTTCATTGTGTTATTCTGTGGGATGAAGGAGCCAGGCTCGTCTCGCAATCTGTAGCATCTCCGTTTCGCGAAGCTTGAGCCGGCAAACTCTCGCTTTGGATCTTGGATAATGCTGGGCCGGCGTGGCTTTCAAGATCGCCGGAAGGGCGCTGAAGCCGAGCATCATGCCATTCGGTGCGGTTTCGGTTGGATCGAGACGAAAGGCCGGCGGTGAAGCAAGGCCGTCTCCCTCGTGATCACGGCTCCAGCCGAGGCGATCGAGCGCGGCTACAGGCGAATGTCCGCCGGGGCGCCATTTCAAGACTTCGATCGCGGAACGAAAAGCAAGCGTCACACAATCAATGTCGTCGACAGATCGGTCACTAACCATCTGCGCGTGATGCATAACAGCCTGCAGTACCTCTTCACGCACGTGATCATGGCTGAGAGCGATAGCGGTCAAGCCAAACAGAGCGTCAAAGATCCGGAACGCGTGGCGCGCGGTGACCAACATCCTGAGATAACATTCCAAGGCAGTCGGTCCGAACGCGGCCGCCGACTTCGTTCCGGCCGCCGCCAACCATATCGTGCGCGCTCGCGTGAATCCCAAGCTAGGAGTCCAACCATGCAAGGTCGATGATTTGGCCGCTTCTGCCAACCAGTATTCAGGAGCGTCGCTGCTCATCAGGACGAAATGAGCCATCGTGTGAGCTGTTGCGCAATAGTTGCATTCACCGGCACTGAATGTGGTATTGGCTTCAGCCCTCGCGCGCTCACGTAAGTCTTCCAGGGCCGCCAGATAGCGAGTTGCCAACGCATATGCCAACACTTCGATGAGAGGCGCCCATCTGCATACGGACTGGAACTCTGTTCTAGACGGAAAGCGACCCGGAAGAGTCAGTGGCGCGAGCAAATCGAAAGCGATATCTCTGCTTTTCGCTCTCAGACGATGTAGCCGGCTCCGTAAGCCTGCGGATGTCATGTGCTTGTCGATCTCTTCACCGACCGGAAAGCCGTGCTGACGAAGCGGACGCAACCTCCCGGACGGGTCAATCTCGATGGCGACCGGGACGTCCGGAATTTTCAGGACCACTGGTCGCGCAGACTCGCCGGCCGTCCGGATGCCTTCCCATGTTGTCGGCTCCATCTCTATGGCGAGCCCGATCGCCAATGTGTCCGCCATTCTCACGAGGTCGTCAGATCCATAGGCAGCGATGATCGGACCGAAGTTATGAGACCTCTCTCTAGCCTCCTGGTTCGATCGATCCGGATACAAAGTTCGCTGCTCCAACGTCCACCTCATTGGTTTTCCTGGGAGCGTGAATCCGGTCGTCGCGCATGACGAACGGATCGATTTCCGAGGATGAACTTAGAGTGAGAACGTAGGTGTGTTTCCTGCAACCCGGTCGAGCCGCGTATTTCGAGCAGCGCCTAGTCAGAAATGAATAAGCGGTTGTTCACGACGTGCAGTCGATCCGGCCGCCGAACTGTCCTGCTTGCCGGAGCGCTTGCATCCTCTTGACAAGTTCTTTTATGGAACTTATCGAAGCCTACCGAAGGGAGGCTACTCGATGAAGGTCTTAGTGCCGGTAAAGCGGGTGGTCGATTACAACGTCAAGGTCCGCGTCAAGGGCGATGGATCGGGCGTTGAACTCGCCAACGTCAAGATGTCGATGAAC
>NZ_JALBGZ010000079.1:0-14384 GCF_023006515.1 Bradyrhizobium sp. PRIMUS42 | reverse complement strand
ACCTGAAGACCGCCGACGGGCTCGGCATGCTGCTGCATCAGGCGGTGCGCGGCTTCGAGCTGTGGTTCGGCCGGCGGCCAGAGGTCACGGCCGAGCTGCGGGCGCTGGTCGAGGCCGATCTCACAAAGTCTTGAGAGAATAGCAGGCGTGGTCCGGAGTTCTCCATCCGTGGGGATAACCGGAGACCGTCATGTCTGTTCAACGTGCAACTTTCACACGTCCGCTGATCGCCGTCGCGATGGTGGCTCTGTCAATCGGCTGCGCAATCGCGCAGCAGGCGCCGACGTTGCGCATCCGCGGCACCATCGAGAGCGTCGACGGCAACACGCTCGGCATCAAGACGCGCGAAGGCAGCGACGTGAAGGTGCGTATGACCGACAACGTCGCCGTCTTTGCCGTGGTCAAGACGTCGTTGTCGGAGATCAAGGAGGGCTCGTACATCGGCGTCACCGGCCTGCCCGAGCCCGACGGCACGCAGAAGGCGATCGCGGTGCATATCTTCCCGGAGAACCAGCGCGGCGCCGCCGAAGGTTTCCGTCCCTGGGATGCCCGCGCCAACTCGACCATGACCAATGCAACCGTGGCGCAGACGGTGAAGGGCACCGACGGCCAGAACATCACCGTCAAGTACAAGGACGGCGAGAAGAACGTGGTGGTGCCGCCGGACACCCCGATCGTCACCTTCGTCGCCGGCGACAAATCGGAGCTCAAGCCGGGCGCCAAGCTGATCATCTTCGGCGCGGCGAAGAAGGATGACGGCTCGCTGGAGGCCAACAGGGTGAATGTCGGGCGGGACGGGATAACGCCGCCGATGTGAGGCGGGATACCGTCTCAACACTATCGTGTGGGCCGGATCTCGTAGGGTGGGCAAAGGCGCACTTGCGCCGTGCCCACGCCATCTCTCTCATTTGTGCAAAATGGTGGGCACGCTTACGCTTTGCCCACCCTACGGCACCGCTGCTGCGCCTCACATCGCAATGATATGATCGTCGATCTCGTCGATCCGGTTGACGCCGCACAGGCCCATGGTGGTGAGCAGCTCTTTCTGGATGATGTCGATCGCCTTGGCGACGCCGGCCTGGCCGCCGGCCCCCAGGCCATAGGCGTAGGCGCGGCCGAGCATGCAGGACTTTGCGCCGAGGGCGAGCGCGCGCATCACGTCCTGGCCGGAGCGGATGCCGCCGTCGAACATGATCTCCATCTTGTCACCGACCGCGTCGGCGATCTCCGGCAGCACCTCGATCGATGACGGCGCGCCGTCGAGCTGACGGCCGCCATGGTTGGAGACGACGAGGGCCTGCGCGCCGGTCTTGGCGGCTTCCTCGGCATCCTCGACGTCTAGGATGCCCTTGATGATCAGCTTGCCCGGCCAGATGCTGCGGACCCACTCGACGTCCTTCCAGCTCAGCGAGGTGTCGAACTGCGACGCTGTCCATTCGGCAAGGCGGTTGAGATCCTCGGTGTTCTTCACGTGACCGGCGATGTTGCCGAAGGTGCGGCGCTTGCCTTGCAGCACGCCGGCGACCCAGGCCGGTTTGCTGGCGAAATCCAGCAACTTCGATAGCGACCACTCGGGGGGCACCGTCATGCCGTTCTTGATGTCGGCATGGCGCTGGCCGATCACCTGGAGGTCCACGGTCAGCACGAGCGCGCTGCACCTGGCCGCGATGGCGCGCTCGATCAATTCCTTGATGAAGCCGCGGTCCTTCATGACGTAGAGCTGGAACCAGAACGGCTTCTCGACATTGGCGGCGATGTCCTCGATCGAGCAGATCGACATGGTCGATTGCGTGAACGGGATACCGGCGGCCTGTGCGGCGCGGCAGGCGTGGATCTCGCCGTCGCCATGCTGCATGCCGAGCAGGCCGACGGGCGCGAGCATCAGCGGCATGGTCGAGGGCTCGCCGAGGATCGTGGTCGAGGTGTCGCGCTTGGAGACGTCGACCAGGATGCGCTGGCGGAACTTGATCGCCTGCATGTCCTCGCGGTTGGCGCGCAGCGTTTCCTCGGCGTAGGAGCCGCGGTCGCAATAGTCGAAGAACGCCTTCGGCACGCGGCGCTTATGCAGCGCGCGAAGATCGTCGATACAGGTAATATGCTTCATGCTCGTTTCCCCGGCCCGTCTGACTCGGAAGTCTTGCATCGGAAGATTTCGAGGTCATCTAGCATGGTTGGATGCACAGCCAAATCGTTTGCAGAACGTTTTGCAGGAGAGCGCCATGACGAGGCCGCACGCTGGACCTTCCCCGGAAGAGATCAAGGAGAAGCGCGATCTCGAGGCCGCGCTGGAAGAGGGGCTGGAGGAGACCTTTCCGGGCTCCGATCCCGTCAACGTCACCCAACCGGCGCCGAGCCGCGGGGATGGCCATGTGAAGCGCTCGGACTGAGGCGGGTTCCCTCGTCTTTTCCGGCTCGCGCGGGAAGCACAATGTTAACAATACGTTATCAGGTCAATGCGGCGCGGTTCCGTAATGATTCATCATATTTTTTGAAGCCAAGTTAGCCGCACAGGCATTATAAGAGCCCCAGCAAATCAGGGATGCGGGACCCGTTCGGGCAGCCCGTGGTTGTATTGGGGATCCCTGGTTGTTGCTCGGGGGACGATATGAGTCGCAAATATTTCGGGACGGACGGGATTCGGGGCCGCGCCAACGGACTGATCACGCCGGAGCTCGCGCTCAAGGTCGGCCAGGCCGCTGGCCTCGCATTCCAGCGCGGTGATCATCGCCACCGGGTGGTGATCGGCAAGGACACCCGCTTGTCCGGCTACATGATCGAATACGCGATGGTCGCGGGCTTCACCTCCGTCGGCATGGACGTGCTGCTGGTCGGGCCGATGCCGACGCCGGCGGTCGCGATGCTGACCAAGTCGATGCGCGCCGATCTCGGCGTGATGATCTCGGCCTCGCACAATCTGTTCGAGGACAACGGCATCAAGCTGTTCGGCCCGCAGGGCTTCAAGCTGTCCGACGACGTCGAGCGGCAGATCGAGCAACTGCTCGACGAATCCCTCGACAAGAGGCTCGCACAAAGCGCGAGCCTGGGCCGCGCTCGTCGCATCGACGGCGTGCATGACCGCTACATCGAATTCGCCAAGCGCACGCTGCCGCGCGATCTGTCGCTGGACGGCCTGCGCGTCGTGGTCGATTGCGCCAATGGCGCCGCCTACAAGGTGGTGCCGGAGGCGCTGTGGGAGCTGGGTGCCGACGTCGTGCCGATCGGCGTCGAGCCCGACGGCTTCAACATCAACAAGGAATGCGGCTCGACCTCGCCGGAAGCCCTGTCGAAGAAGGTGCGCGAGATGCGCGCCGACATCGGCATCGCGCTGGACGGCGACGCCGATCGCGTCATCCTTGTCGACGAGCGCGGCCATATCGTCGACGGCGACCAGCTGCTCGCCGTGATTGCGCAGAGCTGGAAGGAAGACGGACGGCTGTCGCGGCCGGGCATCGTCGCCACCGTGATGTCCAATCTCGGCCTCGAGCGTTTCCTGAACGGGCAGGGGCTCGATCTCGTGCGCACGCCGGTCGGCGACCGCTACGTGCTCGAGCAGATGCTGAACGGCGGCTATAATCTCGGCGGCGAGCAGTCCGGCCACATCATCCTGTCCGACTACGCCACCACCGGCGATGGCTTCGTTGCGGCATTGCAGGTGCTGGCCGTCGTGCAGAAGTTGCGCCGGCCCGTCTCTGAGGTTTGCCATCGCTTCGATCCGCTGCCGCAGATCCTCAAGAACGTCCGCCACAAGGGCGGCAAGCCGCTCGACGATTCCGACGTCAAGTCGGCGATCTCTGACGGCGAGAAGCGTCTCAACGGCCATGGCCGCCTCTTGATCCGCTCCTCCGGCACCGAGCCGGTGATCCGCGTCATGGGCGAGGGCGAGGACCGCCTCCTGGTCGAGGACGTCGTCGACACCATCGTCTCCGCGCTGGGCCACGCCGCGGCATAGGGCGCTCCATCCGGGCTACGAGCTTCGTAGCAAGACGGGCTAGTATCCTAGGGTGGGCAAAGGCGCACTTGCGCCGTGCCCACCATCTCCATGACCGCAAAGTTTTGGTGGGCACGCTTCGCTTTGCCCACCCTACGATTCCGGGCTCGCGGAGAGGCTCAAACCCGCGCATTCCAGCCATAAGCGATTGGCGGTGGTTCGAACGCCGCGTGCATCGTAACCATCAGATCGCGGCAATCTGCCGCGCCGGGATCGCTGCTTTGAACAAGCCTGTCGTCGTCTCAGAGGAAATGCTGGCCGAGCCCGTCGTCGTCGCCGACGCGGCACCCGCTGCCAAAGCGGCCGGGCCGGCTTATGTCGTGCTCGCCGGCATCAGCGTCTCGCACTTCCTCAACGACACCATGCAGTCGCTGATCGCCTCGGTGTATCCGATCCTGAAGGACACCTACGCGCTCGACTTCGCGCAGATCGGCATGATCACGCTGGCCTTCCAGTTCACGGCCTCGCTGCTGCAGCCGGTGGTCGGGCACTACACCGACAAGAAGGCCCAGCCCTATTCGCTGGCGATCGGCATGGCCTCGACCTTCTTCGGTCTCCTGCTGCTCAGCGCCGCGCACCAATATCTCGTCATCCTCGTCGCCGCCGCGCTGGTCGGCCTCGGCTCGGCGGTGTTTCACCCGGAGTCCGCGCGGATCGCGCGGCTCGCCTCCGGCGGCCGCTACGGCTTTGCGCAATCGGTGTTTCAGCTCGGCGGTAGTTTCGGCACCTCGATGGGCCCGGTGCTGGCGGCGCTGATCGTGGTGCCGTTCGGGCAGGGCAGCATCGCCTGGTTCTCCTCGATTGCGTTCCTGGCGATCCTCATCCTCTGGCGGATCGGTCGCTGGTATGCGCCGCAGATCAAGGCGAAGAAGACGGCGGCGCTTCAGTCCCATCCCGACGCGCCGAGCTCGCGACGCGTCGCCGTTGCGCTGCTCGTGCTTGTCGCGCTGCTGTTCTCAAAGCAGCTCTACGTCTCGAGCCTGTCGAGCTACTACATCTTCTACCTGATCGACCGCTTCGGCGTCTCCACGCAGGCAGCGCAGATGTATCTCTTCATCTTCCTCGCGGCGAACGCGGTCGGCGCGTTTCTGGGCGGTCCCTTGGGCGATCGCTTCGGCCGCAAGATCGTGATCTGGATTTCGATCCTGGGCGCGCTGCCGTTCACGTTGGCGCTGCCTTATGCCGGGCTCGTTGCGAGCGCTGTGTTGTCGGTCATCATCGGCCTGATCATCTCCTCGACGACGTCGTCGATCATCGTGTTCGCGCAGGAGCTGGTGCCGCACAGATTTGGAATGATCTCCGGCGTGTTCTTCGGCGTCGCCTTCGGCATCGGGGGCCTGGGGGCCGCCGTGCTCGGCAAGCTCGCCGATCACACCTCGATCGAGTTCGTCTACCAGGTCTGCGCCTATCTGCCGGCGATCGGCTTGCTTGCGGTGTTCCTGCCCAGGTTGCCCCAGCACACGCGTTAACAAATCTTGCTTCGCTGCATTGCGGCTTCATCAATCGTTAGCGATTGCGGCGCGCGACCGCCGCATTTTTGCAACGCTCCAGCCGCATCCGCGTGCAGGTAGAGAAAAATCAACCTTAAAAATTAGGGTTAAGTGGCGCTTAAACATTTGCTGGCATCGTCCGCTCCGTGAGTTTCCAGAACGTGAGGCCTGCGTATTTGCCTCACCGGCCAAAAGGACGAAGCCAATGCGTAGCGTTAAGTCTCTCCTTGCCGCGGGTGCGGCAACCCTGATCTCGTCGATGGCGTTCGCCGCCGATATGCCGATCGCGGCGCCCCCTCCCATGTACGCGCCGCCCGCTCCGCCCGCCGATTTCGGCGGCTGGTATCTCCGTGGTGACATCGGCATGACCAACCAGAGCGCCAAGCGCATCGAGAGCGCCCTGCCGGCTGGTTATTCGAAGACGACGGAAGGCCTCGGCTTCGACTCGGCCGGGCTGTTCGATCTCGGCGTCGGCTATCGCTTCAACAACTGGTTCCGCGCCGACGTGATCGGCCAGTACCGTGGTAAGTCCAATCTGCACGGCAGCGACAACGTCGTCGGCCCCGGCTTCGTCGGCGTCAACAATTACAGCGGCAGCAAGTCCGAGTGGGTCGTCATGGCCAACGCCTATGTCGATCTCGGGACCTGGTGGTGCATCACCCCGTTCATCGGCGCCGGTGTCGGCGGCTCGTACAACAAGATCAGCGGCTTCCGCGACGACGGCGTGTCATACAACCCGCTGCTCAACAACAGCGTCGCCTACTTCGCCGACAACGGAAAGTGGAACCTTGCCTGGGCCGCTCACGCCGGTCTCGCCTACAAGGTCAATCCCGGGTTCACCGTCGAACTCGCCTACAGCTACATGAACCTCGGCGACGGTGCGCCCGGCAACTTCCGTTTGTTCGACAACAGCGCCTCGGGCCCCACGTCGATCAAGGTCAAGGACATCACCTCGCACGACATCAAGCTCGGCGTGCGCTGGGATCTCAGCAGCCCGCCGGCCTACATGCCGCCGCCGCTGGTCACCAAGGGCTGATCGGCAGACTGATCGGTTAGGATTTCTTAACGGCGCGGGATCATCCCGCGCCGTTTTGCTTTGCGGATTTTTCATGGCCTGGTCGCGACGAAAGCGCCCGGCGCAACCATTGGTTAAGGTTAACAGGCGATGATCATCGCAACAGTTCGAGTCCGATGGAGCGTTGCGATGCGTAGGCTGATGTTGGCGGCAGCGATGTTGGGGACGGTGTCTGCCGCGCACGCGGCCGACATGCCGGACCTGCCGATCCTGCGCGGCGGCTTCACCGACGGTCTGTCGAAGACGAGCCATAATTGGGATGGCTTCTATGTCGGCGGTCACGCCGGCTACACGGCCGACGCAACCGATTTCAGCCAGAGCGTCGTCGGCCTGACCAACTATATCTTCCGCGACAGCGTGCTTCAGGCGCCGACCGCGACGTGGTCGCTGATGAACAAGACCAACACCCAGAGCACCAATTTCGGCGGCTTCGTCGGCCGCAATTGGCAATGGTACGATGCGATTCTCAGCCTCGAGGGCACCTACAGCCACTTCAATAATATGGCGACGTCGACCTCGGGGGCCAATTCGCTCGTGATCGTCAACCCGCCCGGCGAGGTGCGGGCCGCTGGCATCACCAACAACTATGCCGTGTCGCTGACCGGTACCGCCGCGGCACAAGTCAAGGACATGATCACTCTCCGCGGCCGCGTGGGCTGGGATGGAGGCAACTTCATGCCATACGCCTTCATGGGCGCCGCCGTCGGACGAATGGACGTTTCTCGTACCGTGACGAGCGTTGTGTCGCTCCGCCAAGACGTGACGACAACGGACCTCTTCGGAAACACGACGACGACGCTTGGAGCGTGGACCCCCGTTCCGGCGCAATCGGGAACGCAAGGGCAGCACAGGACCAACACCTTCGCCGTGGGCTGGACCGCCGGTCTCGGCTTCGAGTACTGCATCTGGGACGGTCTGTTCGCGCGCGTGGAATATGAGTATGTGAGATTCTCGCCCGTGATGAACACCGCGGTGACGCTGAACAATGCGCGCCTCGGGGTCGGCTACAAGTTCTGACGCCGCTTCGCCGCACCGCTGTTGACAGCTCCTCTGCGTCCTGATGCTCTGTCGCTCCAAGCGGGGCGCGACAGCGATGAAGATCTACGGCGACAGCAATTCCGGCAATTGCCTCAAGGTGAAGTGGGTCTGCGACAAGCTCGCATTGCCCTACCGCTGGATCGAGATCGACACGCGCAAGGGCGAGACGCGCACGCCGCAATTCCTTGCGATGAACGGTGCCGGCCAGGTGCCGACAATCGCCTTCGACGACGGCCGCACGCTGGCGCAATCCAATGCCATCATCCGCTACCTCGCCCGCGACAGCGCGCTCGTTCCGCGCGATGCCTTTGCTGCGGCCAAGATGGATGAATGGCTGTTCTGGGAGCAGTACAGCCACGAGCCCTATATCGCGGTGTGCCGCTTCCTGCTCGTCTATCTCGGCAAGGACGCCTCCGAGTTGGATCCTGAAAAGGTCAAGCGCGGCTATGCGGCGCTCGACCGCATGGAGCAGCAGCTGGCGGCCAGCCGTTTCTTCGCGGCCGAGGAAGTTTCGCTCGCCGATGTCTCGCTGCTCGCCTATACCCGCGTGGCGCATGAGGGCGGCTTCGACCTCGGCCGTTATGCTTCCCTCCGCCGCTGGATCGGCGAAGTCGAAGCGTTTCTCTGCCTTCCGCCGTCGCGCTGAGTTGGAGTTTTCGCCATGAGCGCCGAATCCGTCTCCATTCGCCGCGCGCGCCGCGACGACGTTCCCGCGATCGTGGCGATGCTCGCCGACGATCATCTCGGCCGCGCGCGCGAACGCGTCGAGGATCCGTTGCCTGCCGCCTATTACGACGCATTCGCGCGGGTCGAGCGCGATCCGAATCTGACGCTCGTGGTGGCCGAGAGCGAGGGCAGGGTGGTCGGCTGCCTGCAGCTTGCGGTTCTGCCGGGCATCAGCTCGCAAGGCGGCGTTCGCGGCCTGCTCGAAGACGTTCGCGTTGCCACTGATTGCCGCAGCCGCGGCATCGGCGAGCGTTTGGTGCAATGGGCAATCGCGGAAGCAAAGGCGCGCGGCTGCAATCTGGTCGAACTGCTGACGCATCAGACGCGAGTCGATGCGCAGCGTTTCTACAAGCGGCTCGGATTCACAGCGAGTCACGTCGGTATGACTGTCCGCTTTTGAGCCAGCTGCGTGCGGGCCTTGCGCGATCAGCAAATTCAGATCGCGCATTCGTTCATGTTAAGAGCCGGTAAACTACCCGTCGGTCGTTCACGTTGATGAAGGAACGATCGGTGCTACGGCGGCGTCTGACACCGGGCTCGCCTCGGTTCGGGGATTTCGATGACAAGCTATTCGATGATCAAGGTCGGCAACGATTACGTCGTGCAGGCCGATGACAAATGCATTTTGAAAGTCGGCAGCCGCCGCCGGGCCGCGCAATTGATCAGCGAAGCCACGGGCTTGCTGAATGCTCTCGCGGTCGTTGAATCCCCTGGTATCGCAGCGGAAGCACCATCAAGCCGCCGTGAGGCGCCGGAACTTCCTTGACTGCTCTGCCCGATTCCCGTATCAGCCGCGGCGGGACACCTCCCCCCAACGGGAGGCTGACTATCTGGAAGGGTAGATATTATGACTGTAGCGAAGCCCGCTTCGCGGCCGAACGTGCCGCATTTCTCCTCCGGCCCCTGCGCCAAGCGCCCCGGCTGGAACGCCCAAAATCTCAAGGACGCAGCACTCGGCCGCTCGCATCGCGCGAAGGTCGGCAAGACCAAGCTCAAGCTCGCGATCGACCTGACGCGCGAAGTGCTCGAGGTGCCCGCCGATTATCGCATCGGCATCGTGCCGGCTTCCGATACCGGCGCGGTCGAGATGGCGCTCTGGTCGCTGCTCGGTGCGCGCCCCGTCACCACGCTCGCCTGGGAATCCTTCGGCGAGGGCTGGGTCAGCGACATCGTCAAGGAATTGAAGCTCAAGGACGTCACCAAGCTGAATGCAGCCTATGGTGAAATCCCCGACCTGTCGAAGGTGGATCCCGCGAGCGACGTCGTCTTCACCTGGAACGGCACCACCTCGGGCGTGCGCGTGCCGAACGCCGACTGGATCAAGGCGGATCGCACCGGCCTGACCATCTGCGACGCGACGTCGGCCGCGTTCGCGCAGCCGCTCGACTGGGCGAAGCTCGACGTGGTCACCTTCTCCTGGCAGAAAGCGCTCGGCGGCGAGGCTGCGCACGGCATGCTGATCCTGTCGCCCCGCGCCGTGGAGCGGCTCGAAACCTACAAGCCGGCCTGGCCGTTGCCGAAAATCTTCCGCATGACCAAGGGCGGCAAGATCAACGAAGGCATCTTCGTCGGCGAGACCATCAACACGCCATCGATGCTCTGCGTCGAGGACTATCTCGATGCGCTGAACTGGGCCAAGTCGATCGGCGGCTTGAAGGCGCTGATCGCGCGTGCCGACGCCAACACCAAGGTGCTCGCCGACTGGAAGGCGGAGACGCCGTGGATCGACTTCCTGGCCAAGGATGTCGCGATCCGCTCCAACACCTCGGTGTGTCTGAAGTTCACCGATCCCGCCATCACCTCGCTGTCCGAAGACGCGCAAGCCGACTTCTCGAAGAAGCTGGTGGCGCTGGTCGAGAAGGAAGGCGCCGGCTACGACTTCGCCTATTACCGTGACGCGCCGGCCGGCCTGCGCATCTGGTGCGGCGCCACCGTCGAGGCCAAGGACGTCGAGCTGCTGACGCAGTGGATCGACTGGGCCTTCGCCGAGACCAAGGCCGCGCTCGCCAAGGCGGCGTGAGTTCTTACCCTCCCCTGGAGGGGGAGGGTCGACGCACCGTCAGGTGCGGCGGGGTGGGGTGATCTCTCCACACGGCGCACCGGCGATCTTCTTTATTGAGGCTTCACCCCACCCCGGCGCTGCGCGCCGACCCTCCCCCTCCAGGGGAGGGTGTGAAGGACACATCCCCATGACCAAACCCAAAGTTCTCATTTCCGACGCGCTCTCGCCCGCCGCCGTGCAGATCTTCAAAGACCGCGGCGTCGAGGTCGACTTCCAGCCCAATCTCGGCAAGGACAAGGACAAGCTCGCCGAGATCATCGGCAATTACGACGGCCTCGCGATCCGCTCCGCGACCAAGGCGACCGCAAAGATCCTCGACAAGGCGACCAACCTCAAGGTGATCGGCCGCGCCGGCATCGGCGTCGACAATGTCGAGATCCCCGCCGCCACGGCCAAGGGCATCATCGTGATGAACACGCCGTTCGGCAATTCGATCACGACCGCCGAGCACGCCGTCACCCTGATGCTGGCGCTCGCCCGCGAGATCCCGCAGGCCGACGCCTCGACCCAGGCCGGCAAGTGGGAGAAGAACCGCTTCATGGGCGTCGAGATCACCGGCAAGGTGCTGGGCGTCGTCGGCTGCGGTAATATCGGCTCGATCGTCGCCGACCGCGCGCTCGGCCTGCGCATGAAGGTGATCGCGTTCGATCCGTTCCTGTCGCCCGAGCGCGCCAGGGACATCGGCGTCGAGAAGGTCGAGCTCGACGATTTGCTCAAGCGCGCCGACTTCATCACGCTGCACACGCCGCTGACCGAGAAGACGAAGAACATCATCGACGCGGCCGCAATCGCCAAGATGAAGAAGGGCGTGCGCCTGATCAACTGCGCCCGCGGCGGTCTCGTCGACGAGCAGGCGGTTGTCGATGCGCTCAATTCCAAGCACATTGCCGGCGCCGCCTTCGACGTCTTCGTCGAGGAGCCCGCGACCAAGAACGTGCTGTTCGGTCATCCCAACGTGATCTGCACGCCGCATCTCGGCGCCTCCACCACGGAAGCGCAGGAGAACGTCGCGCTCCAGGTCGCCGAGCAGATGTCGGATTACCTGCTCACCGGCGCGATCTCGAACGCGGTCAATTTCCCCTCGATCACCGCGGAAGAGGCGCCGAAGCTGAAGCCGTTCATCTCGCTCGCCGAGAAGCTCGGCTCGTTTGCCGGCCAGCTCACCGAGAGCGGCATCCTCAAGGTCGAGATCACCTATGAGGGCCACGTCGCCGAGATGAAGATCAAGGCGATCACCTCCGCCGTGCTGTCGGGACTGCTGCGCCCGATGCTGGGCGAGGTCAACGTGGTGTCGGCGCCCGTCGTCGCCAAGGAGCGCGGCATGGTGGTCGACGAGATCGTCCGCGCCGCGCAGAGCGACTACGAAAGTTTGATCACCGTGACGGTGGCGACGGAGCGCCAGGAGCGCTCGGTCTCCGGCACCGTGTACCATGACGGCAAGCCGCGGTTGGTCGACGTCAAGGGCATCCGCGTCGACGCTGAATTCGGCAAGTCGATGATCTACGTTACCAACGAGGACAAGCCGGGCTTCATCGGCAGGTTCGCGAGCCTGCTCGGCGACGCCAAGCTCAACATCGCCACCTTCCATCTCGGCCGCGTCGCACCCGGCAGCGATGCCATCGCGCTGGTCGAGGTCGACGGCGCGGTGCCGGCGGATCTGCTCGCCAAGGTGCAGGCGCTGCCGCAGGTCAAGCAGGCCAAGGCGCTGACGTTCTGATCAAACTCTCACCGTCGTCATGGCCGGGGCCAGCCCGAGCATGACGCGTGGATAGAGTGACGTTCACATTGATATTCCGACCCGCGGAACAACGCCGCCTCCATCACCTGGAGGCGGCGTTTTTATTTCTCCCGCAGCCTTCCAACTTTGTGTACCAATGGGGGCAGGACGCTCCGTTCAAAATCGTTCGACAAGGGAGAAACACATGCGTGAAGCCGTCATCGTTTCCTATGCACGTACGGGCCTCGCAAAGTCAGGCCGCGGCGGGTTCAACATCACGCCGCCGATGTCGCTCGCGGCCCATGCCATTCATCACGCGGTCGACCGTGCCGGCGTGGAGAAGGATTATGTCGAGGATTGCTATCTCGGCAATTGCGCCCATGGTGCGCCGAACATCGGCCGTCAGGCCGCGCTGCTCGCCGGTCTGCCGAAGACCACGGCCGGCGTCTCGGTGAACCGGTTCTGCTCCTCGGGGCTGCAGACCATCGCGATGGCCGCCAACTCGATCCGCTCGGACGGCGCCGACTGCATCGTCGCCGGCGGCGTCGAGAGCATCTCGATGCCGGGCGGCGGCACGCCGAAGGAATCGATCGATCCTGAATTGCTCAAGGTCGCGCCCGATATCTTCATGGCGATGATCGACACCGCCGACATCGTCGCCGAACGCTACAAGCTCAGCCGCGAATACCAGGACGAGTTCTCGCTGGAATCGCAGCGCCGCATGGCGGCATCGCAGCAGGCGGGCAAGTACAAGGACGAGATCGTCCCGATGAAGACCAAGATGAAGGTCGTCGACAAGCAGACCAAGGCGGAGTCGATCGTCGACTACGTCGTCGACCGCGACGAATGCAATCGCCCCGAGACCACGATAGAGGGCCTCGCCAAGCTCGAGCCGGTGAAGGGCCCCGGCAAGTTCGTCACCGCCGGCAATGCCAGCCAGCTCTCGGACGGTGCCGCGGCGGTCGTGCTGATGGAAGCCAAGGACGCCGAGAAGCGCGGCCTCAAGCCGCTCGGCCGCTTCGTCGCCTGGGCCACCGCCGGTTGCGAGCCGGACGAGATGGGGATCGGCCCGGTGTTCGCGATTCCGAAGCTGCTCAAGCGCACCGGCCTCAAGGTCGACGACATCGATCTGTGGGAGCTCAACGAAGCCTTCGCCAGCCAGTGCCTGTACTGCCGCGACCAGCTCGGCATCGATCCCGCCAAGTACAACGTCAACGGCGGCTCGATCGCGATCGGCCATCCCTTCGGCATGACCGGCGCCCGTCTCACCGGGCATCTGCTGCAGGAAGGCGCGCGCCGCAAGGCCAAGTGGGGCGTGGTGACGATGTGCATCGGCGGCGGCCAGGGCGGCGCCGGCCTGTTCGAGATCTATAGCTGAGCCGGACCTTCATCGTCACCTGAAGACACGACAGCACGGCGCCACGAGCGCCGTGTTTTTTTTGACCGCGCCTGTGCATCTCACCGCGCATAATGTGCCGGCATAAACCTGTCGTTGGGACTGCGATGCCGACCGGATGAACGAGGTCGAGCGCGACGGCATTCAATGGTGGATCGGCGTCGCCATCGCGTTGATTGCATCCGCCGTGCTCGGCCTCGGCGTATTCATCGGGCGGTCGGTCTCCAGGCCGCTGTCCGCGATGCGGGCGGCGATGATCGAGCTCGCCAACGGCAATTTCGCCGTCGTCCTTCCCGGGCTCGGCCGTCCCGACGAAATCGTCGAGATCGCGCAAGCGGTCGAGACGTTCAAGATCAATGCCGAGCGGAAGGCGCAGGAAGAAGCCGAGGAGAAGATCAGGCAGGACAAGCTCGCCGCCGAGCGCCGCCGCGCCGACATGATCAGGATGGCCGACGATTTCGAGGGCGCGATCGGCGAGATCGTCGAGACGGTGTCGTCGGCGGCCAACGAGCTCGAGGCCTCGGCCACGTCCCTGACCACCACGGCCAGCCGGTCGACCGAGCTTGCCACGTTGGTGGAGGCTGCCTCGGAAGAGGCCGCGACCAACGTGCAGTCGGTTGCTTCCGCCGCGGAGGCACCCTCTCCCCGACCCTCTCCCGCAGGCGGGAGAGGGAGCGCACCTGCATCGCGGCGGCAGCCTGAATTGCTTCGCTGCGCTCGCAATGACGGTGGAGGCTACGCCCCCGCCAGCGCGGGCGCGAACACCACTTCGATCAGCGTACCTTGGCCGGCGCTCTTGATGTTGAAGCGGGCGCGGTTGGCTTCGACCAGGGCTTTGGTCAGCGACAGGCTGAGCGCCGCGCTGTCCGCGGCATCGCCCGGCGGCGGGGTG
>NZ_JALBGZ010000799.1:0-2673 GCF_023006515.1 Bradyrhizobium sp. PRIMUS42 | reverse complement strand
CGCCCGTCGCGGCGTAGCAATCGCGGGCGGCGAAGGCGAGCCCTTCCATCACCGCCCGCATCAGATCCCAATAGCCGTGGCGGGTGCGCAACCCCAGGAATTGCGCGCAGGCCTCGTGCGCGACGAACGGGCCGCGCTCGCCGGCGTCGGAAATGAACGGGTGGAACAAGAGTTCGCCGGGTTGCGCTTGCATGACGCGCTCATCGAGCCGTGCGATCAGATCGGCGCGCGAGCGAGCGATACCCTCGGCGGCGAGCAGGTCGCGTGCGAGGTCCAGCAGCCAGTCGATATTCAGCGTCGCCGCCATGTTCGATTGCATCTGCGCATAATGACCGGAGACCGGAAACGGCATGGTATAGCCGGTGGCCTCGGTATTGAGGACCACCGCATCGGCGCTGGGCGCGAGGCGCATATGCATGCCGGTCGAGCCGATGATGGTGCAGCCGACATCCGGCGCCGGATCGTAGAGTCCGGCCCCCAGCGCATTGCAGATCACGTCGACATAGCCGAGCGAGACCGGAATACCCTGCGGCAGGCCGATCTCGCGCGCCGCGGCGGCGTTCAACGGATGCGTGGTTACGACACCGTCGACGACGTCGGGAAACAGGGTCATGCAATCGGCGATCCCGATCAGGCGCGCGGTTTCGGCGTCGAACCGGCGCTTGCGGAAATCGCCGCAGGAGAAGGTCGCCTCCGACGGATCGGTCGCACGCACGCCGGTGAGCAGGAAATACAGCCAGTCCTTGCAATGAAAGGCGGTGCGGGCGCGCGACAGGGTCTCGGGCGCATGCGCCTGCAACCAGGCCAGTTGCGGTCCCTGCTGGCAGGCATTGAGCCCCGAGCCGGTCCGCCGATAGAGCACCGCATTGCGCTCGCTGTCGCGGATCCGCTCGACGAGGCCGGCCGCGCGGGAATCCAGCCACAGCAAGGCAGGCGCGACGGGACGGCCGTCATCATCGATCAGCCAGGTGCCGTCGCCCTGCCCCGTCACCGCGATGGCGGCAAGCCGCAATGCGAGATCGGGGACCGCCATCACCAGGCCGCGCAGGGCGGCAATTGTGTCGTTCCAAGTCCGCGCCATGTCCTGCTCGACATGGCCGCCGGCTGACGTCATGTAGCTGTTCGGCAGCGCGTATTCGCCGAGCTGCCGCCCGTCGCGCGTGAACGCGACCGTCTTGATCAGGGACGTGCCGGCATCAATGCCGATGATGACGTCGCGGCCAGGCAAGATGCTCATGGTCGGGCCGCCTCCGCATGGTGAATGCAGTTGCCGTCGGCGCCGAACAAATGAAGATGCCGTGCCTCCAGCGCGAACGGCAGGATGTCCCCGGGCCGCGCTGTGATCTTGTTCGGCGTCACCGCGATGAGGAGGCGGCCGTCGCATTCGCCTGCGACATGCGACTGGTCGCCCAGCCACTGGTTGGAGACGACGCGCACGCGCACATCGCCGCTGCCGACGGCGATCTTCTGCGGTCTTATGCCGACGCGGAGGCGCGTGCTCTGCGCGAGCGCGCGGCCGGCGGCAGCGTCGAGCGTTTGCCCTTCCAAGCTGAACGCGAGATCCGCCCCGATCGAGAGGCGAAAACCGCCATCGGCCTGCGCCACCTCGGTCTCGAGCAGGTTCATCGGCGGCTCGCCGATGAAGCTCGCAACGAACAGGTTCACCGGATGAT
The DNA here is from genome assembly GCF_023006515.1 of Bradyrhizobium sp. PRIMUS42. Taxonomy (NCBI): domain Bacteria; kingdom Pseudomonadati; phylum Pseudomonadota; class Alphaproteobacteria; order Hyphomicrobiales; family Nitrobacteraceae; genus Bradyrhizobium; species Bradyrhizobium sp. PRIMUS42. The sequence goes on along the minus strand of NZ_JALBGZ010000799.1, from coordinate 1,000 downwards.
CCTTCAACTCCCGTTCGCTGGCGAACTGCTGAAGCACGCCATCCTCCATCACCGCGATGCGGCCGGCAAGCGCGCTCGCCTCGGTCTGATCGTGGGTGACGAAGATCGCCGTCATGCCGCGCTCGGCAAGCAAGCCTTTGATGCGTCCGCGCAGCACCGCGCGCAGCTGCGGCTCGAGCTGGCCCATCGGCTCATCCAGCAGATACAGATCGGCATCGCGCACCAGGGCGCGCGCCAGCGAGACACGCTGCTGCTGCCCTCCGGAAATCGAGCGCGGATAGCTGTCCAGGATATCGGCGATCTCGACCAGCTGCGCGATCGCCTCGACACGCCGGGTCACCTCGGCATACGAGAGCTGCTGCGCCTTCAGGGCGAAGGCGATGTTCTCGCGCACGGTGAGCGGCGGATAGAGCGAATAGCCTTCGAAGGCCATCGCCACCCTGCGTTTCGCCGGCGGCAATTGGTCGATCCGGCGCCGGCCGAGCGTGATCTCCCCCGAGGTGACGCTCTCGAAGCCCGCGATCATCCGCAAGGTCGAGGTCTTGCCGCAGCCCGACGAGCCTAGCAGCGCGACGATCTCTCCCTTGCCGACCTCCATGTCGAGCGCGCGCACCGCATGGACCGGCGGCTTGCCGCGGCTCTGATAGACCTTATCGACCTTGCTGATCTCGAGCATGCCCATGCCTATCCCGGTCTCCTCATGCCGCCTGCCGTCGATGCGACAGTCCGACGCGCAGACCCGTTGCACGGTCGAACAGAAGCGCCGTCTCTGGCGCGAAGCGAACGAAGACCCCGTCCTCCGCGCTCGCCATGGCCGAGCCCTGCGGCAGGGCGGCGAGCCACTCGGATCCGTCGGCGAAGCGCAGCAGCAGCACGGCCTTCTCATGCATCGGCGTGACCGCGACGATACGCGCCGGCATGGCGTTTTCGCCGGCTTGGCGGCTGATGACGAGATCATCCGGACGCACGCCGAGCCAGCACGGACCGTGATCGACGATCG
>NZ_JALBGZ010000798.1:0-2680 GCF_023006515.1 Bradyrhizobium sp. PRIMUS42 | reverse complement strand
CGGTTTCGCGCAGCGCCCGTTCGCGGGCGACTTCCGTGCGCTGAAGCGCGCGGCGCATCTCGATGTCGCGTTCCTGCTCCAGGCGCGCGGTTTCGCTCTCGCGCTCGATCTCCAGCGCCTGCCGCTCGGCTTCCAGATTGCGGGCGCGGATCTTGATCATCGAGTCCTGCTCGATGTCGTTGCGCAGCTTCCGCTTGGCCTCGATGTCCTGCATCAGCTGGGTCAGGCCCTCGGCGTCGAACCGGTTCGAGGGGTTGAAGAACTCCAGATCGGTCTGGTCGAGATCGGTGATCGCGACCGATTCCAGCTCCAGACCGTTCTGGGCGAGAGCTTCGGCCGCGTTGGTCTTGACCCGCACGACATAGTCGCCGCGGCGCTCGTGCATCTCCTCCATCGTCATTTCGGATGCGACCGAGCGGATCGCGGAGATGAACTTGCCGGCGAGGAGGGCGTGCAGCTGCCCGGGTTCCATGGTGCGGCGGCCGAGCGTGGCCGCGGCGATCGAGACCGCTTCCCGGGTCGGCTGCACCCGGACATAGAAGTCGGCTTCGATGTCGACGCGCATGCGGTCGCGGGTGATCACGGCATCCTGCCTGGAGCGCACGATGCCCATCGGCAGCACGTTCATGTTCACAGGCGTGTAATCGTGGATGAACGGCAGCACGAAGGCGCCGCCATTGATCACCACGCGTTCGCCGAGGAAGCCGGTCCGGACGAACGAGGTCTCCTTGGAGGAGCGGTGGTAGAGCCAGTTCACGATATAGACGCCGACCACGATCACGACGATCGCGACGATCAGCCAGAGGATCAATTCACCGACCAGCATCCCTGACATCTTTCCCTCCCTCGTACCTTCGGCGTTATCGCGCGCCGATCGCCTTGAATTGACGCACCTGTTCCGTCAGCGCCCGTTCCACGGGCAATCGCTCCATCGAGGACGCGCCGTAGAAGCCGTGGCAATGGCGGGTGCTCTTCATGATGAAATCGGCATCGGCGGGATCCGCGATCGGACCGCCATGCGCGAGCACCAGGATGTCGGGATTGACGCTGAGCGCCGCGGACGCCCAGGTGTCGATCTGCGCTGGACAGTCCTTGAGCTTGGCCGCCGTCTGCGCGCCGATCGAGCCGCCGGTCGTCAGGCCCATGTGGCAGACGATGATGTCGGCGCCGGCGATCGCCATCGCGGCGGCCTCCTTCTCACTGAACACGTAGGGTGTCGTCAGCATGTCCTTGTCGTGCGCCTTGGCGATCATGTCGATCTCCAGCGCATAGGACATGCCGGTCTCTTCGAGATTGGCGCGGAACGTGCCGTCGATCAGGCCGACGGTCGGAAAGTTCTGCACGCCCGCAAACCCCAGCGCCTTCAACTGATCGAGGAAGACGTCCATGTCGCGGAACGGATCGGTGCCGTTGACACCCGCAAGCACCGGCGTTCGGGTGACCACGGGCAGCACTTCGTTCGCCATTTCCAGCACGATGGCATTGGCATCGCCGTACGCCATCAGCCCGGCGAGCGAGCCGCGGCCGGCCATCCGATAACGGCCGGAATTGTAGATGACGATGAGATCGACGCCGCCGGCCTCTTCGCACTTGGCCGATAGCCCGGTGCCGGCGCCGCCGCCGACGATCGGCTCGCCGCGCCTCGCCATGTCGCGAAACCTCGTCAGCAGCGCTGCGCGTTCAAACCTTGGCATCGGTCACCTCGCTAGTCTCCGCCGCGCGCCGGTGCGGCCGAACAGGGTTCGGAATGCACTGACGATGGCGGCGGCGAATTCGGGATCGTTGATGTTCTTGGGCATGCGGATGAGCTGGCGATTGCCGGTCTGCCGCACGGTGCGCTCCAGGGTGCGGAACAACGAGGCGTCGGCATCCTGGTCCCAGAACGGCTGGCCTCGCGCGTCGAGTGCGGAGACGCCGGCCTCTGGCAGGAAGAAGCGCACAGGGCCGTCCATCTGGTTGAGCCGCTCGCCAATCCAGCGGCCCATCCGCTCGTTCTCTTCCACGGTGGTCCGCATCAATGTCACCTGCGGATTGTGGACGTGGAACTTGCGGCCGCGATAGCGTTCGGGAATGGTGTCGGGCGCGCCGAAATTGACCATGTCGAGGGCGCCGACCGAGCCGACATAGGGGATGCGCGTGCGGATGATCGCGCCGAAACGGTCCTCCGTCGCCGGAAACACGCCGCCCATGAGCAGGTCGCAGACCTCGGTCGTGGTGAGGTCGATCACGCCGGCGAGCTGTCCCGACTCGACGAGCTTTTCCATGGAACGGCCGCCGACGCCGGTGGCATGGAAGACCAGGCACTCGAAATCGTCACGCAGATCGGCGGCGATCTTCTGTACCGCCGGCGTCGTCACGCCGAACATGGTGATGCCGATTGGGGGCAGCTTGCTGGTCTCGTGCGCCGTCGCGGCGCGTCCATCCAGTCGTGCCTTGACCATACCAGTGAGCGCATTGGCGCCGTTGGCCAGCACCGCGCGCAAAATTGAGTTCAGCCCCTGCACGTCGGTGACCGAGTACATCATCGTGATGTCGGCGGGGCCGACATAAGGTCCGACGTCACCGGACGCGACGGAGGAGATGATCAGCTTGGGCACTCCGACCGGGAGCGTGCGCATCCCCGGCGCGACCAGCGAGGCCGCGCCGGAGCCACCGGCCGAGATCACGCCGGCGATGTTAC
>NZ_JALBGZ010000797.1:0-2680 GCF_023006515.1 Bradyrhizobium sp. PRIMUS42 | reverse complement strand
AGCGCGGCGGCGGCGTTGGACAAGCTCTCCGCCACCGGGGCCATCAAGGCGAGCGAGACCACGGTCGCGGTGCTCACCGGCACGGGCTTGAAGGCCGCGACGACCGTGGCCGATCTGGTGCAGTAGGTGCAGTAGGATGGGTAGAGCGCAGCGAAACCCATCAGCTTCGCGGCCGTCGCAGCAGTTGCTTGATGGGTTTCGCTGCGCTCTACCCATCCTACGACGTCAGCGTTTGGAGGATCGCCTCACTCCTTCAAATCATTCACCTGCTTCACCCACGTCCGCACGTCAGCAAGCACGGCGGGCAGCACCGCCTTCACCTCCGCCACGGTCATGCCCGCCTTGATGCGGGGGTCGTACAGCAGATTCAGGATGTACTGATCGTAGACGTCGAAATAGCCCATCGAGACATTGTCGTTGAACATGGTCCAGGGCACGCTCGCGGTGTCGTTGATGGGCCCAAGCGATTGCAGCAGCTCCTCATAGGCGCAGTCGAGGAAGGTGAAGTCGCCGTTGTCGACGGTGAGGATGACGTCGGAATGCTCGATCTCGAAATTGTCGTTCTTGCGGAAGCCGGACAGGCATTGCGGGTCGAGCGAGGTGCGGATCTCGCGCGCCTTCTCCGCGCCGTAGAAGCTCGAGATGGTGCGGAAGAGATCGCGGTCGCGCACCAGCTTTACGCGCACATTCGCCGCTTCGTTGGTATCGATCATGGCGATGTCGAGATGCTGCACGCGCTTGCCGATGTCGGCCACGACCTTTGCGAGCTGCGCCTTGCGGTCAGTGCGGTCGCTCTCGGCGAACACGCGCACCGGTCCGTCGAACTTGCGGATGCGATCGACGCGTCCGGCGAGATGATATTCGGCGCCGAACGCCGTCTTCAGGAAGCCGTCGACGATCTCGCCGTCGGTAAAACTCTTCTTCTCGGCGCGCTGACGCGAGGAGATCGCGGGCAATTCGCCCGCGGCGGCCATGGTAGCGGTGTCAGGCACCAATGTGAGCGCGGCGAGCGCCAGGAGGGCGATGCGAAGGCCAGGCGCGGGCGAGTGGAGTGCGCTCATCGTCGCCCGACGCTGCCGCATTCGCATCGCGCACACAAGTCCGCAAATTCACGCGCCAACGGGTTCCCGTAGCTTTCAAGCACGGTGCCGTAGGGTGGACAAAGGCGCGAAAGCGCCGTGCCCACCATCTCTCGACAACAGCCACCGATCGGTGGGCACGCTTCGCTTTGCCCACCCTACGGCAGTTCGCTCGGGTCTAGTTGTTCAGCACCACCACCGTGGTACCGACTGCGACGCGGCTATAGAGGTCCGTCACGTCGTCATTGGTCATGCGGAAGCAGCCCGAGGAGACCGCCTGGCCGATCGTCTCCGGCTCGTTGGAGCCGTGGATGCGGTAGAGGGTCGAGCCCAGATACATCGCGCGCGCGCCGAGCGGATTGTCGACGCCGCCCTTCATGTGGCGCGGCAGGTCGGGCCGGCGGGCCAGCATTTGCGAGGGCGGCGTCCAGTCCGGCCATTCCTTCTTGGCGGTGATCCTGTGGACCCCGCCCCAGCGGAAGCCGTCACGGCCGACGCCGATGCCGTAGCGCAGCGCCTGGCCGTTCTGGAGCACCAGATACAGCCGCCGCTCGCTGGTGTTCACCACGACCGTGCCGGGCGCGTAATTGCCGTTATACATGACGGTGGTGCGGGGAACCGGATTGGCGCCGGAACGGAAGAAGTTCGGGCCGCCGCCCATGATGTCGCGCGAGTCGAACTCTTCGGCGACCGCGCCGCCCGCCGTGGCCGACAGCAGTGCGATGGCGGCAATCGGCGCGGCAAAAAACCGGATCATTGTATCCCCCAGCAAAAAATCGATTCAACAAAGGCCACAGGCCATATTTGCGGGCTTTTCGCAAGCCACGGCCCCGTGAGGTCCTTCCCTGGCAAAACAGGCCATGCTCCACGATTGGCGTTACCAAATCGGCAACTACAATTTGCCGAAAAACATTAGCCAAACCGGCGCATCGTCGCGCGGGGCAGGGCCGCGATGCCGCCTCTTGCTTTGACGGAACGCGCGAACAATGATTGATCGAACGGATATTTGGACATGGCCGGTTGCGGGAGCCTCTGATGAACGGTGCGGAAAGCCTGGTGCGGACGATGGTCAAGGGTGGGGTGGATGTCTGCTTCACCAATCCAGGCACCTCCGAGATGCATTTTGTCGCAGCGCTCGATCGCGTCCCCGGCATGCGCTGCGTGCTCGGCCTGTTCGAGGGCGTGGTGACGGGCGCTGCCGACGGCTATTACCGCATGAAGGGTACGCCGGCCTCGACCCTGCTGCATCTCGGCCCTGGTCTCGCCAACGGCCTTGCCAACCTGCACAACGCCAAGAAGGCGAATTCCGGCATCGTCAACATCGTCGGCCAGCACGCCGTCTACCACATCGACTACAACGCGCCGCTGACCTCCGACATCGAGGGCCTGGCCCGGCCGATGTCGTCCTGGGTCCGGACCTCGCCGAACTCCAAATCAGTTGCCGCTGACGGCGCCGCGGCGATCGCCGCCGCCAAGAGCGCACCGGGGCAGATCGCGACGCTGATCCTGCCCGCCGACACCGCCTGGAACGAGGCCGACGGCATCGCTGAGGTGCCTGCCGAGCAGCAGCGCGCCAGCTACTCGCCGCAGGCGGTCGAGCA
>NZ_JALBGZ010000796.1:0-2682 GCF_023006515.1 Bradyrhizobium sp. PRIMUS42 | reverse complement strand
CGGGCGCCGGATCGTGACGCTGGTGGAGCTGGCCTGGGCCACGGCCCCCGGCGATCCCAACGGCGACGATCTGCCGGCCGAGCAGGTCGCGAGAGCGGCTTCGGCTTGAGCGTCACCACGAATGAGATGCGCTCCCTCTCCCGCTTGCGGGAGAGGTTGAGACACCTACGCCGCCTCGGAGCCGCCGAGATAGGCGTCGCGAATGCGAGGGTCGTCCTTCAGTGCGCGCGCCGGGCCTGACAGCACGATCTTGCCGGTCTGCAGCACATAGGCTTCATGCGCGATCTCGAGCGCGAGGCTGGCGTTCTGCTCGACCATGAACACCGAGACGCCTTCCTGGTTGATGGTGCGGATCAGCTCCAGCACGCGGTCGACATAGAGCGGCGACAGGCCCATGGTCGGCTCGTCCATGACGATCATGCGCGGACGGCTCATCAGTGCGCGCGCCATCGCCACCATCTGCTGCTCGCCGCCGGAGAGCGAGCCGGCGCGCTGCGACAGGCGTTGGCCGAGCTTCGGGAACAGCGTCAGCATCTTGTCGAGATCCTGCGCGATCGCGTCGCGATCGTTGCGCACGAAGGCGCCCATCAGGATGTTTTCGCGCACGCTCATGTCCGCGAACAGCCGCCGCGCCTCCGGCACCGAGGCGATGCCGCGGCGGACGATCTGCGGCGTCGAGAGGCCGAGCAGCGAGGCGCCGTCGAAGCTCACCTCGCCCGAGCGTGGCTTCACTAGGCCCAGGATGATCTTCATCGTGGTCGACTTGCCGCTGGCATTGCCGCCGAGCAGGCAGACGATATGGCCACGCGCAACCGTGATCGACAGGTCGAAATGCACCTGAGCCTGACCGTAGAAGGTGTTGACGCCGGTGAGCGTGAGCAGCGGTTCGGCCGAAGCGTTCGTCATGCCGCGCTCTCCTGCTCCGTTGCCAGGCCGTGACCAAGATAGGCCTCGATCACCTTGGGATCACGCCGCACCTCTTCGCCCGGCCCTTCCGCGATCTTCTTACCCTCGTCCATGACGACGACGCGGTCGGAGAGCCGCATCACCATCTCCAGCTTGTGCTCGATCAGGAGGATGGTCAGCCCTTCCGCCTTGAGCTCGGCGACGAGACCCTGCATCTCCGCGGTTTCGGTCGGGTTCATGCCCGCCGTCGGCTCGTCGAGCAGCAACAGGCGCGGCTTCAGCGCGAGCGCACGTGCGATCTCGACGCGGCGCCGGTTGGCGTAGGAGAGACTATAAGCCGGCTGGTCGATCCGCGGCAGCAGCCGCTCGCCGAAGCGCGCGAGAATGGCTTTCACCTCTTCCCGCAGTTTCTCCTCCTCGGCCTTGACGCTCGCCGGGCGCAGCAGCGCGAGTCCCAGCTCCAGCAGCGGGCCGATCACCGGCACGGCCGGCTTCACCGCGCGCAGCCGCGTGTGGGCGCCGATCAGGACGTTGTCCATGACGCTGAGATTGCCGAAGACGCGACCGAGCTGGAACGTGCGCGCGATCCCCTCGCCTGCAAGCCGTTCCGGCGACAGGCCCGTGATGTCCTGGCCTTGGAAGCTGACAGCGCCGTCATCGGGCCGGTCGAGCCCGGTCACGAGATTGAACAAGGTCGTCTTGCCGGCGCCGTTCGGACCGATGATGCTGACGAGTTCGCCCTTGGCGAGATCGAGATCGATGGCGTCGACGGCGGTGAGGCCGCCGAAGCGTCGCGTCAGCCCGCGCAGGGACAGCATCAGCGTGTTCTGCTCCGCCATCAGATCGTCCCCAGCAGGCCCTGCGGCCTGAACCGCACGAGCAGCAGCAGCACGATGCCGTAGATTAGAATGCGATACTCCGCCGCGATCCGGAAAACTTCGGGCAGACCGACCAGCGCGACCGCCCCGAGAATGGCCCCGACGACATTGCCGAGGCCGCCGAGGATGACGACCGTCAGCGCCAGGATCGATTGCTGCGTGTTGAAGGTCTCGTGGTTGATGTAGGAATACAGGTGCGCCGCGATGCCGCCGCTGACGCCGGCGGCGAAGCCGCCGAAGATGAAGGCGAGCGACTTGTAGCGATTGAGGCTGAGGCCATAGGCACGCGCGGCGACGTCGTCGTCGCGGATGGCGCGGAAGCTGCGGCCGAGATGCGAAGTGAGCAGCCGCCCCTGCAGCAGCGCCAGCACGACCATCACGGCGAAGCTGAACCAGTAGATCGAGGTCGGGCTGATCAGATCGTAGCCGAACAGCGACAGCGGCGGGATGCCGGAGATGCCGATCGGCCCGCGCGTGACGCTCTCCCAGTTCAGGATCACCAGCGACACGATTTCGCCGATGGCGAGCGTCGCGATCGACACATAATGCCCGCGCAGGCGGAACGACGGCGAGATCAGCGCAGTGCCGAGCGCAGCGCTCATTAGGCCACCGCCGATGATGGCGAGACCGGCCGGCACCGAGAACGTGAGCGACAACAGCGCCGACGTGTAGGCGCCGATCGCGAGCAGCGCGGCGTGACCGAGCGAGACCTGGCCGATCGTGCCCGCAACCAGCGTCAGGCTAAGCGCGAGCATGCCGAGCAGCCAGGCATTGATCAGGGTCTGTAGCACGTAGAACGAGACCGGGAAAAACGGCAGGACCGCGAAACCTGCGGCCGCAACAGCTAAAGCCCAGCGTGGAATGCGCACTGGCCGGCTCGGCGCGATGAACGTGCCGG
>NZ_JALBGZ010000795.1:0-2683 GCF_023006515.1 Bradyrhizobium sp. PRIMUS42 | reverse complement strand
GCCGGAGCTCGGCGGCCGCGGCATCGGCTCGAAGCTTGGCCGCGCCACGCTGGACGCAGTGCGGGCACAGGGGCGCAAGCTCTCCGTCGAGTGCGATTTCATCCGCAATTTCATGCGCAAGAATCCTGAATACAACGATCTCCTCGCCGAGGGCGACGACGCGCAGGCAGAGCCGCAGGAGAGCTATCGCGCTGGCTGCTTCTGCGGAGCTGTCGAGGTCGACGTGACCGGCAAGCCGATGTTTGCGGGCTATTGCCATTGTGCCGACTGCCAGGCGTGGTCAGCGGCGCCGATCAACGCTTTCAGCCTTTGGAAGTCGGACAGTGTGCGCATCACCAAGGGCGAGGCGGAGCTCGGGACGTTCAACAAGACCGAGCACTCCTACCGAAAATTCTGCAAACGCTGCGGCGGCCACGTCATGACCGAGCATCCGCGGATGCGGCTGATCGACGTCTACGCCAATCTACTGAAGGGATACCAACACCAGCCCACCCTGCATGCGAACTACGCAAGCAAGATGGTGTCGGTCCGGGATGGCTTGCCGAAATTTGCCGACCTGCCGGCGGAGCTCGGCGGCTCCGGCGAGATGCTGCCGGATTGATCGTAGGGCGGATTAGCGAAGCGTAATCCGCCGAGCAATCTCCAAGGGATGGCGGATTACGCCTTCGGCTAATCCGCCCTACGCACCTAGGTCGCCGGTGCGATCTTGTCCTGCGTCTTGGTCTCGAAATCGCTGGCGTCGTGCCGCTCGTGGAGCTGGCTGGCGGGATCGCCGGAGACGCGGTTGACCATGCGGCCGCGCTTGACGGCGGGGCGCTGCGCAATCTGGTCGGTCCAGCGCTGCACGTTCTTGTAGTCCTGCACCGAGAGGAATTCGCCGGCGCCATAGACCAGCCCCTTGGCGAGCGCGCCGTACCACGGCCACACGGCCATGTCGGCGATCGTATAGTCCTTGCCCGCGAGGTATTCGTTGTCGGCGAGGCGCCGGTCGAGCACGTCGAGCTGGCGCTTGGTCTCCATCGCGAAGCGGTCGATGGCGTATTCGATCTTGGTCGGCGCGTAGACGTAGAAATGGCCAAAGCCGCCGCCGAGATAGGGCGCGCTGCCCATCTGCCAGAACAGCCAGGACATCGCCTCGGTGCGGGCCTTGATATCCTTCGGCAGGAAGGCACCGAACTTCTCGGCGAGGTAAAACAGGATCGAGCCGGACTCGAACACCCGGATCGGCTCCGGCCCGGAGCGGTCCATCAGCGCGGGAATCTTCGAGTTCGGGTTGATGTCGACGAAACCGCTGCCGAACTGGTCGCCGTTGCCGATGTTGATCAGCCAGGCGTCGTATTCGGCACCCTTGTGGCCGAGCGCCAGAAGCTCCTCCAGCATCACCGTGACCTTCACCCCGTTCGGCGTCGCCAGCGAATAGAGCTGGAAGGGATGCTTGCCAACCGGCAGCTGCTTATCGTGGGTCGGGCCGGCGATCGGGCGGTTGATGCTGGCGAACTGCCCGCCATTCTCCTTGTTCCAGGTCCAGACGTGGGGCGGCACGTAGGCGGGGGTGTCGGTCATGCGAGGGGGCTCCGGCGGAAAGATGCGCCTGCATTAATTAGCCCGGGAATAGCCGATGGCAAGGGCACCGCAACGCATTGCCGGGCGGGGCAACTTCACGTTTTGTCATGGCAAGCCCCTTCCCCGTCATTCCGGGGCGCCCGCAGGGCGCACCCGGAATTCATCGGGCCGCGGGGCTGCTTGGAGAGGTGGATTCCGGGTTCTCGCTGGCGCGCGCCCTGGAATGACGCAGCTCACCATGGAGGCGGCGGCCTTCGGATGACGCGACGCCTACACACAAGATGCCTCGCCGAATCCGGCATGTCATCGATCGGGTCGCGTCACTTTGCTTCGCCAGCGAAAGCAACGAGAACGCCAAGGCCGCCGGGAGAGAGCCATGAAATCGCCGATCTGCGACATGCTGGGCATCGAGTTCCCGCTGCTGGCCTTCAGCCATTGCCGCGACGTCGTCGCCGCTGTCAGCCGCGCCGGTGGCTTCGGTGTGCTGGGTGCCACCGTCCACACACCGGATACGCTCGAACGCGAGCTGAAATGGATCGACGATCACGTCGACGGCAAGCCCTACGGCATCGACGTGCTGATTCCCGAGAACATCTCTACATCAGGCGAGAAGGACGTCACCTGGAAGAGCCTTGAAGCGCGCGTACCGCAGGAGCACCGCAGCTACACGCGTGATCTCCTGAGGAAGTACGACATCGAGCTGATCACGACTGACGTGGACGCCAACCAGCCGCAGCCCTTCGACGGGAAGACGGCGCTGCAGCTGCTCGAGGTCTCCTTCAACCATCCGATCCGGCTGATCGCCAACGCGCTGGGCGTGCCGCCGAAGGCGATGATCGAGATGGGCAAGAAACACGGCGTGCCGGTCGCAGCGCTCGTCGGCGCCAAGGAGCATGCGCTGCGCCAGGTCGCGGCCGGTGTCGACATCCTCGTGGTGCAGGGCACCGAGGCCGGCGGGCATTGCGGCGAGGTCTCGACCATGGTGCTGGTGCCCGAGGTGATCAATGCGATCAAGAAGATCCGCGACGTGCCGGTGCTCGCGGCCGGCGGCATCATGACCGGACGGCAGATGGCGGCCTGCATGGCGATGGGCGCGGCCGGCGCCTGGACCGGTTCGGTG
>NZ_JALBGZ010000794.1:0-2695 GCF_023006515.1 Bradyrhizobium sp. PRIMUS42 | reverse complement strand
CGGCCCGTTGCGGTGCCCGTGATGGGCCGCATCGCAGCCGGCACGCCGATCGAGGCGTTGCAGACCCGCAGCCACACCATCAGCGTGCCGCCCGACATGCTCGGCTCTGGCGAGCATTACGCCCTCGAGGTGCGCGGCGATTCCATGGTCGAGGCCGGTATCCTCGACGGCGACATGGCGCTGATCCAGCGCAACGAGAGCGCCGATACCGGTGACATCGTGGTGGCGCTGATCGACGACGAGGAGGCCACGCTCAAGCGCTTCCGCCGCCGCGGCGCCTCGATCGCACTCGAGCCCGCCAATGCCGCCTACGAGGTGCGCATCCTGCCGCCGAACCGCGTGAAGATTCAGGGCAAGCTGATCGGGCTTTACCGGAAGTACTGAGACCCTTCGGCGGTCATTCGATACCAATGATCCTGATTGGAGCGGATCTGATCCGTTCCTGCTGGGCAGTCTTCTGGCTTTGCGCAGATTGTCCGGCCCCTTTCCAGCGCGACGCCTCGGCATGTCGCCGCCAGGCACTTATCACTTGGCGGTATCGAGGCCTCGAGCAGACAATGATACATCGGCGCTCGGGCGCTCGCGGGCCGCTGACGCTCGTCTTCGCCGAATGCATTGATGTGAGCTTTGTTCCTAGCGGATTCGAAAAGATAATTTGATCGCATCCCGCGGGCCAGCCGCAGATTTGCCCACAACCAAGCAGAGCTTTATGTGCTTCCACTCTGATAGAGGCTTGCGCCTCCGAGGGAGGCGCGGGTTGCTATCTTCGCATGAGGAGCACCCGATGTGTGACTACAGCCTACATGCCGTTGCATCGCGCCCCGCCGAAGTCGGCGAGACGATCGTGTCGACAACGTTCCGCGGCACCTCGACGCGTGGTTTTGCTTCTGCGGCCGATCCGACCGTGGCCGTCTGCCTGCTGCCGGGGACGGAGCTCGCCTTCGCCGACAACGTCCGTTATGACAATCGATGGATCTGGACGCGTACCGTCAACTCTCGCGTCGGCAAGTTCGGCAAGATTGATCCGCACATTCCCGATCGCCATCACGACGCGATCGAATTCCCGGATGGAAAATACGTGCTGGTGACGCAGCTCGTCGAAGGCCAGCACGCAACCGTGCTGCAACTGCCGGTGACCCAGCCCGTCAGCGAGCGCGAGCACAAGCCGCAGATCGTCGCCGACAACCGGCCGACGGTCACGCGCCTGCCGATCGGCTGACGCCACCCCGACCGACAACAGGTCGGGCCAGGATTGAAATGCCATCGCCGGCCGAGGCCGGCGAGCCCGGCGGGTTTGTGTCTTCACGAAAATCGATCGGCGAGCCCCGCCGCCGCACATCGTCGCCGCACGAAGTTTAAGCCGTCCTGCCTGAATTTTGAACGTCCGCTCCGCAGCCAAATGTCCGATGCTGTCGTGGCTTGAGGCGGCGGACACGCTCGATGAAGACCTTCATTCGCGTCGTTGAACTCTGGATACCTGACCGGACGCGCATGCGGCTGGAATTCGGCGGCGGCCTCTACGACGAAGGCCTGTCCGCATTCAAGACCGCCAGCGCAGAGCTGCATTTCGGATATGGCGAGGGGCTTCCAGGCAAGGCCTGGGCCTCAGGCCATCCCGTCATCCTCACGACATTCGCCAACTCCTATTTCAAGCGGACCGATCAGGCCGTCGCGGCCGGCCTCACCTGCGGCGTGGCGGTGCCGGTGTTTGCAGGCGAATTCCTGCAAGCCGTGATGGTGCTGCTCTGCGGCGACGACGAGGCGCATGTCGGCGCGATCGAACTCTGGCACAACGATCCTGATCGCTCCCACGAGATGGCGCTTGTCGACGGCTATTACGGCACGGCGGACATGTTCGAATTCAACTCCCGCCACACCAAGTTTCCTCGCGGCTTCGGCCTGCCCGGACGCACCTGGAAGGCGGGTCTGCCGCTGATCGTCAAGGACCTGCACGACGCCAGGAGCTTCCTGCGCTGGGAGGACGCGGCCAAGATCGGGATCAATTTGGGGGTCGGCGTGCCCTACCGAACCGGCGCCGACCAGACCTGGGTTCTGACATTCCTCTCCGCGCAGGCAACGCCGATTGCGCGACGCGTCGAGATCTGGGTCCCGAACGAAGCCCGTTCGGCGCTGGTCCTGCGTGCCGGCGATTGCAGCGCGCACACCGACCTTGCCGCTCGCTATGCGACGCAATCCATTGCCAGGGGCGAAGGCGGTATCGGCGGCGCCTGGGCCGCCGGCATGCCAGTGCTCAACGACGATCTCAGCCATGACGGCTCGATCGCCGGCGCCGAGGCCTGCGCAGCCGGGTTGAGCCGGATGGTGGCCCTGCCGGTCATCGGCAACGCAAGGCTGGAAGCCGTGCTGGCCTGGTATCTGTAGATCGATCGCGTCAATCGTCGGCCTGCAGGTCGGTCTCCGATGGCGTTGCGTCGCGGTTGCGGGGTGCCGCCTTCGGCGCGAGGCTGCCGTCGAAATCACCTTCGCCGGCACCGGCCGGTAACCATGGGCGGTTCGTGCCTCTCGCCCTCACCGCCTGAACCGAAAAACCACCGCCACGCTGTGTCAGAGCCAGCGCACCCTGGCGAAGGAGCCGTTTCCGGTCCACCACCATCGCCGCGCAATCGGGCGGCGCGGGCCGTGACGTCACCACCAGCGTGGCCCGGCTGCAATCGTCCGCCAACGCGTCGATGCG
>NZ_JALBGZ010000793.1:0-2701 GCF_023006515.1 Bradyrhizobium sp. PRIMUS42 | reverse complement strand
AGCCCTGGCTGCCCGGCCAGATCGGCCGCCGCCTGACGGGCGGGGCGGAGGAGCTAACGCCCTCGCTCGAGACCCAGCTGCATTATGTCCGCACGCTCTATGAGGGCGTCTGCGCGCTCTATGGTCTGCGCATCGGCCTCAGGCATGCCCGCAAGCATCTGGGCTGGGCGCTCGACGTCGCGGCGCAGGCGAGCCGTGCGCCGGCCGAAAAGCTGAAATCCTGGCGCCAGAAGATCCTCACCTCGGAGGATCCGCGCCTCGTCCACCAGTCCCTGCAGGATGCCTTCGACGACTTCGCATGGAGCGCTGCTGCATGAGCTCAGCCGTTGAACATCGTCGGCCGCTTGCGTCCGACAGCGACGCCATCCTGGACGCTCTTCCCAATCCCGTGCTCATGATCGGGCCGGACGGCAAGATCGTTGCCGCCAACATCGCGACCGAAGCCTTCTTCGACATCTCGACGCAGTTCCTGAAGCGGCAGTCGCTGAAAGAGCTGGTGCCGTTCGGCAGTCCCTTGCTGGCGCTGATCGACCAGGTGCGTTCGTCGAACGCGCCAGTCAACGAATACAAGGTCGATCTCGGCACGCCGCGCATGGGCGGCGACCGCCAGGTCGACCTGCATGTGGCTCCGCTGACCGAGCGGCCCGGCCATATCGTGGTGATGCTCCAGGAGCGCTCCATCGCCGACAAGATGGACCGCCAGCTCACCCATCGCAGCGCCGCGCGCTCGGTGATCGCGCTGGCCGCGATGCTGGCGCATGAGATCAAGAATCCGCTCTCCGGCATCCGCGGCGCGGCGCAGCTTCTGGAGCAGCAGGCCTCCTCGGAAGACCGCATGCTGACGCGGCTGATCTGCGACGAGGCCGACCGTATCGTGACGCTGGTCGACCGCATGGAGGTGTTCGGCGACGAGCGCCCCGTGGTGCGCGGCCCCGTCAACATCCATTCGGTGCTCGATCACGTCAAACGGCTGGCGCAGTCGGGCTTTGCCCGCAACATCCGCTTCGTCGAGGATTACGATCCCTCGTTGCCGCCGGTGCTGGCGAACCAGGATCAGTTGATCCAGGTGTTCCTCAACCTTGTGAAGAACGCCGCGGAAGCCCTGATCGACGTGCCCGACGCCGAGATCCAGCTCACCACCGCGTTCCGCCCCGGCGTGCGCCTGTCAGTCCCCGGTCAAAAATCCCGGGTATCCTTGCCGCTCGAATTCTGCGTGAAGGACAACGGACCAGGCGTGCCGGACGATCTTCTGCCCAACCTGTTCGACCCCTTCGTGACCACCAAGCAGACCGGCTCGGGGCTGGGCCTTGCGCTGGTCGCCAAGATCGTCGGCGATCACGGGGGCATCATCGAATGCGAATCTCAGCCGCGCAAAACCACCTTCCGCGTGCTGATGCCGATGTATTCCACATCGGTGAAACATGCCGATCAAAGCAGTCGCGCCGACTCTGCCGGGAAGTCGTCGCCTGTGTCACAGGGGGCGAAATGAGGATTAACGATGCCCGCAGGTAGCATTCTCGTAGCTGATGACGATACCGCCATCCGCACCGTTCTCAATCAGGCACTGTCCCGGGCCGGCTATGAGGTCAGGCTCACCGGCAATGCCGCAACGCTGTGGCGCTGGGTCAGCCAGGGGGAAGGCGATCTCGTCATCACCGACGTGGTGATGCCTGACGAAAACGCCTTCGACCTGTTGCCGCGGATCAAGAAGATGCGGCCCAATCTGCCCGTCATCGTCATGAGCGCGCAGAACACGTTCATGACGGCGATCCGTGCCTCCGAGCGCGGGGCCTACGAATATCTGCCGAAACCTTTCGACCTCAAGGAGCTGATCGCCATCGTCGGCCGCGCGCTCGCCGAGCCGAAGGAGCGCGTCTCGACGCCCGACGAGGACGCCGAGATGGAGGCGATCCCGCTGGTCGGCCGTTCGCCGGCGATGCAGGAAATCTACCGCGTCCTCGCGCGCCTGATGCAGACCGATCTCACCGTGATGATCACGGGTGAGTCCGGCACCGGCAAGGAGCTGGTGGCGCGCGCGTTGCACGATTACGGCAAGCGCCGCAACGGCCCGTTCGTCGCGGTCAACATGGCGGCGATCCCGCGCGACCTCATCGAATCCGAGCTGTTCGGCCATGAGCGCGGCGCCTTCACGGGCGCTAACACCCGCGCCTCCGGCCGGTTCGAGCAGGCCGAGGGCGGCACGCTTTTCCTCGATGAGATCGGCGACATGCCGATGGAGGCGCAGACCCGTCTGTTGCGCGTGCTGCAGCAGGGCGAATACACCACCGTCGGCGGCCGCACCCCGATCAAGACCGACGTGCGCATCGTCGCGGCCTCCAACAAGGACCTGCGGGTCCTGATCCAGCAGGGCCTGTTCCGGGAAGACCTGTTCTTCCGACTCAACGTCGTGCCGCTGCGGCTGCCCCCCTTGCGCGAGCGCATCGAGGATCTGCCGGATCTCATCCGTCATTTCTTCGCGCTCGCCGAGAAGGACGGCCTGCCGCCGAAAAAGCTCGACACGCTGGCGCTGGAGCGGATGAAGCAGCACCGCTGGCCGGGCAACGTGCGCGAGCTCGAGAATCTGGCGCGTCGCCTCGCGGCACTCTATCCGCAGGACGTGATCACGGGCTCCGTGATCGACGGCGAGCTCGCCCCGCCGACGGTCAGCCCGGGCGCCGCGGTCCAGCAGGGCGTCGACAAT
>NZ_JALBGZ010000792.1:0-2704 GCF_023006515.1 Bradyrhizobium sp. PRIMUS42 | reverse complement strand
GCCTGCAATCCACCGCGATGTACGGCATGGGGCCGGAGGCGATGCCGGTCGTGGTCGCCTGCGGCCTTGCGCTGCTCGCGATCGGCAATTTCATCGACGCGCTGCGCGGCAATCTGCCGGCGCGCGAGAGTTCCGATCCCCTGCCGGTGGTCTTGATCCTCATCGGCCTCGCGCTGCTGATCGCCATCATCGGCTTCGGCGGCGGCTTCATCCTGGCGACCTCGGCACTGTTCGTGACGACGTCGGCAGCATTCGGGCGCCGTGCTGTCCTGGTCGATACCGCCATCGCTCTCGTTATGTCGACCCTCATCTATCTCGCATTTGACCGCCTGCTGACGCTGAGCCTTCCGGCCGGACCTCTGGAGCGATTGCTGTGATCGACACTTTTGCGGCGCTGGCGCACGGCATGGCCGTCGCCATTCAGCCGATAAACCTGCTCTATGCGCTGATCGGCGTGTTCCTCGGCACGGCCGTGGGCGTGCTGCCTGGCATCGGCCCGGCGCTGACGGTCGCGCTGCTGTTGCCGGTCACCTACAAGCTCGACCCCGGCGGCTCGCTGATCATGTTTGCCGGCATCTATTACGGCGGCATGTATGGCGGCTCCACCACCGCGATCCTCATCAACACGCCCGGCGAGAGCGCCTCGATGGCGACCGCGCTGGAAGGCAACAAGATGGCCAAGGCCGGCCGCGGCGGCCCGGCGCTTGCGACCTCCGCGATCGGCTCTTTCGTCGCCGGCACCATTGCCACCATTGGCTTGGCTTTCCTCGCGCCTTGGCTGGTCGATTTCGCGGTGCGCTTTGGCCCTGAGGATTATTTTGCGCTGATGTGCGTCGCCTTTGTCACGGTGTCGGCGACCTTCGGGGATTCTCCGATCCGCGGCCTGACCAGCCTGTTCATCGGCCTGACGCTCGGCCTCGTCGGCATCGACAAGCTGACGGGACAGGCGCGGCTTGCGTTCGGCGTCCCCGAGCTGCTCGACGGCGTCGAGGTGACGACGCTTGCGGTCGGCCTGTTCGCGGTGGGCGAGGCGCTCTATGTCGCATCGCGCCGCCACCAGAGCGAGGAGAAGCTCGAGCCGGTGCGCGGCTCGCTGTGGATGACAAAAGAAGACTGGAAGCGGTCGTGGAAGCCGTGGCTGCGCGGCACGATGTTCGGCTTTCCGATCGGCGCGCTACCCGCGGGCGGCGCGGAGATTCCGACGTTCCTGTCCTATTCGACCGAGAAGCGGCTGACGAAACATCCCGAAGAGTTCGGCAAGGGCGCGATCGAGGGCGTGGCGGGGCCGGAAGCGGCCAACAACGCCTCCGCCGCCGGCACGCTGGTGCCGCTGCTCACGCTCGGCTTGCCGACCTCGGCGACGGCCGCGATGATGCTGGCGGGCTTCCAGCAATACGGCCTCAACCCGGGACCGCTGTTGTTCGCCGAACGGCCTGACCTCGTGTGGGGTCTGATCGCCAGCCTGTTCATCGCCAACGTCATGCTGCTGGTTCTCAACCTGCCGCTGGTCGGGCTTTGGGTGCGGCTGCTCGCGATCCCGCAGCCATGGCTCTATGCCGGCATTCTCGTGTTCGCGACCATGGGCACCATCGCGGCCAAGCCCTCGGTGGTCGAATTGTCGATGCTGGCGGGTTTCGGCGTGCTCGGCTTCCTGATGCGGCGGTTCGATTTTCCGATCGCGCCCGTCGTCGTCGGCCTGATCCTCGGCCCGATCGCCGAGAGCCAGTTGCGCAGGGCGCTCGCGATCAGCCTCGGCGATCCCATGACGCTGCTCCAGAGCCCGATCTCGGCGACGCTGCTCGGCATCGCGCTGGTTGCGCTGCTGGCCCCATTCGTGCTGAAGGGGATGGGGCGCTTCAAGGCGAACGAGGACTAGCCGTCCCGGCGCGCGCGTCCTTGAATGCTGCGTCCATCCCGTTGAGGAAACGCCATGCCGTCGGAACTTCGCTCGCCCCGTCTCGCCGTCCTGATCGATGCCGACAACGCCTCCGCAAAGATCGCGGATGGACTGTTCGAG
The DNA here is from genome assembly GCF_023006515.1 of Bradyrhizobium sp. PRIMUS42. Classification (NCBI taxonomy): domain Bacteria; kingdom Pseudomonadati; phylum Pseudomonadota; class Alphaproteobacteria; order Hyphomicrobiales; family Nitrobacteraceae; genus Bradyrhizobium; species Bradyrhizobium sp. PRIMUS42. The sequence continues at coordinate 687 of NZ_JALBGZ010000792.1, read as the reverse complement.
GAGATTGCCAAGATCGGCGAAGCCAGCGTTCGCCGCATCTATGGCGACTTCTCCAACGCGCGATCGAGGGGCTGGGCCGACATCCTGTCGAAGCACGCCATCATCCCGCAGCAGCAATTCGCCTATACGACGGGAAAGAACGCGTCCGACATAACCCTGGTCATCGACGCCATGGACCTGCTTCACAGCGGCCGGTTCGACGGCTTCTGCCTGGTGTCTTCAGACAGCGACTTTACCCGTCTGGCCGCCCGCATCCGGGAGCAGGGCGTCGATGTCTTCGGGTTCGGTGAGCAGAAGACGCCGGAAAGCTTCAGGCAGGCCTGCCGAAGGTTCGTCTACACCGAGAACCTGCTTGCCGCCACGGCGACCACCCAGGACGCCGCCGCGAGATCGACTTCGCTTCAGCCGCCTGATGCCGCGACCCCCATCATCAAGAAGGTCATCACCCAGATGGAGAGCGAGGACGGCTGGGTCGCGCTCGGGGAAGTCGGGCGGCAGCTCGCCAACCTGGCGTCGGATTTCGATCCGAGAACGTTCGGGTTCCGCAAGCTGAGCGACCTCGTGCGGAAGACGAACTCGTTCGAGATCGACGAGTCAAAGGGCCGCTCGATGCGGATTCGGGTCAAGCCCGCTGCCGCAGCACCGCCGAGAAGGCGGAACCCGCGCAGGCCTGCACGGGCGGGGGCG
>NZ_JALBGZ010000791.1:0-2706 GCF_023006515.1 Bradyrhizobium sp. PRIMUS42 | reverse complement strand
GATCAGGATCGAGCCGACGCCGCCGGCGCCGCCTGTGATCAGCAGCGTGCGCGGATCGACGCTCTTGCCCGGCACCGCGCCGAGCCGGTCGAATAGCAACTCCCATGCCGTAATGGAGGTGAGGGGGAGGGCGGCGGCCTGCGCGAACGACAGGCTCTTCGGCTTGTTGCCGACGATGCGTTCGTCGACCAGATGGAATTCCGCATTGGTGCCTTGGCGCAGGATCGAGCCGGCGTAAAACACCTCGTCGCCCGGCTTGAACAACGTAACCTCGGGGCCGATCGCATCGACCACGCCGGCCGCGTCATAGCCCAGGATCTTCGTCTCACCCTCGGGCGGGGCGGCGCGCTTGCGCACCTTGAAATCGACCGGATTGGCGGAGATCGCCTTCACGGCGACGCGGATGTCGCGTCCCTTGGGATCTGGCTTGGCGGTCTCGAAATCGAACAACGCGTCCTGATCCTCGATCGGAAGCGATTTCTTGTAGCCGACGGCCTTCATGGCTTGTCTCCATCAGATGGCGTGCTCGCCTGCCGTCCTAACTGTCGCTATAGCTCCGATTTGGCAAGTACTGTAAATTCGGGGATATAGTCCCTGTTTGGATACTATTGGGAAAACACGCATGAAACGGCGAGACTTTGCCCGTCGTCCCGGCTGTTCGGTCGAGGCGACGCTGGATCTGATCGACGGCAAGTGGAAGGGCGTGATCCTCTATCATCTGCAAGACGGCACCCAGCGCTTCGGCGAACTGCGCCGCCGGATGCCCGGCATCACCCAGCGCATGCTGACGAAACAGCTTCGCGCGCTGGAGGAGGACAAGCTCGTCATTCGCAAGGTCTATGCGGAAGTGCCGCCGCGCGTGGAGTATTGTCTCTCCGAGCTCGGCGAGAGCCTCAAGCCGGTGATCGATATCCTAAAGGCTTGGGGCGAGAGCCATCAGCAGCGATTGTCCTGTGCACCAGCGCCGGTCGTCGTGAAGAAGCCGAAGCGCGCGGCGTGACGCCGATGCGCGCGGCGGATGTTCTCGCCGCGGTCGAAATATTGCGGCACGTCGCCAATGCACATCATGCCAATCCAGCCCTCGGGCCAATTGCCGATTCGCACGCTCAGCTTGCATCCCGGACACACCGGAAAGGGCCCCGAATTGCCGCCCGGCGCCCTTCTATTGAGGGACGAACGCGCCTATATTCCGGCGTCTTTTCCAAGAGGTAGGAATGTTCCGATCGACCTGGACCGCCGCCGTTACGGCATTGTGCATAGGCTTTTCCGCCCACTTCAATCCGGCTGCGGCGCAGGACCGCCGCGTCCCGTCCTCGCCGGCCGAACTGCGGCTGTCCTATGCGCCGATCGTGCAGCGGGTGCAGCCGGCTGTGGTCAACGTCTATGCCGCCAAGGTGGTGCAGAACCGCAATCCGCTGCTCGATGACCCCATCTTCCGCCGCTTCTTCGGCGTGCCTGGCCAGCAGCCTGAGCAGATGCAGCGCTCGCTCGGCTCGGGCGTCATCGTCGATGCCTCCGGCCTCGTCGTCACCAACGTCCATGTCATCGAAGGCGCGGACCAGGTGAAGGTGTCGCTGTCGGACAAGCGCGAGTTCGAAGCCGAGATCCTGCTGAAGGATTCCCGCACCGATCTTGCCGTACTCCGCCTGAAGGACACGAAGGAGAAGTTCCCGACCCTCGATTTCACCAACTCCGACGAGTTGCTGGTCGGTGACGTCGTGCTCGCGATCGGCAATCCCTTCGGCGTCGGGCAGACCGTGACCCACGGCATCATCTCGGCGCTCGCGCGCACCCAGGTCGGGATCACCGACTACCAGTTCTTCATCCAGACTGACGCTGCGATCAATCCCGGCAATTCCGGCGGCGCGCTGGTCGACATGAGCGGCAAGCTCGCCGGCATCAACACCGCGATCTATTCGCGCTCCGGCGGCTCGCAAGGAATCGGCTTTGCGATCCCTGCCAACATGGTGCGCGTCGTCGTCGCCTCCGCCAAGAGCGGCGGCAAGGCGGTGAAGCGGCCGTGGCTCGGGGCAAAGTTGCAGGCGGTGACGCCGGAGATCGCCGAGAGCCTCGGCTTGCGTTCGCCGACAGGTGCGCTGGTCGCGAGCGTGGTCTCGAACGGCCCCGCGGCGAAGGCCGGCCTGAAATCCTCCGATCTCATCATCGGGATCGACGGCCAGACCGTGGATGATCCCAACGCTTTCGATTATCGCTTCGCCACCCGTCCGCTCGGCGGCACCGCGCAGATCGACGTGCAGCGGGGCGGCAAGCCGCTCAAGCTGGCGGTGGCGCTGGAGACCGCTCCCGATACGGGACGCAACGAACTCGTCGTCACCGCGCGCTCTCCGTTCCAGGGAGCGAAGGTCTCGACCATCACGCCGGCGGTCGCCGACGAACTGCATCTTGACGCCGATACCGAGGGTGTTGTGATCACCGATCTCGGCGGCGACAGTGCGGCCGCGAATGTCGGCTTTCAGAAGGGCGACATCATTCTCGCGGTCAACAACCAGAAGATCAGCAAGACCGGTGACCTCGAAAAGGCGGCCGGCGAGCGCCCGAGGATCTGGCGCATCACGCTGGTGAGGGGCGGCCAGCAGATCAACGTCACGCTGGGCGGATGAGTCCGAAGCGACCACAGGAGACGCCAACTCTCTTTGCCGCGGCGGGGCTCGACCACGATGCCCCGCATCCGCTGCCGGACCGGCT
>NZ_JALBGZ010000790.1:0-2713 GCF_023006515.1 Bradyrhizobium sp. PRIMUS42 | reverse complement strand
CGCGATGCTTGCGAGCGCGACCGCGGACACCGCCAGCACCAGCCCCGTTCCTCGCAGCGTCGACCAGATCGTGAGCATGATCGTTCTCCCTCCCCGGCTGCAACAGCCGGGTGCGCCCCCAAGCTAGCGGGGAATTGCGACGGTTTGCGGGATTTCCGGTCGGTTGGCGCGTGCGGCCCGGCTGGCTCAAATCAACCCGTTTTGTTCTCTGGATCGACAATCGCCCGTTTGCCTTGAGCGCCGGTCGTCCTCGACAATGGAGGCCCACCTCGTATAGACGAGCCCGGCGGAACTTCCTCCAGCCAGCGGCCTGCCCGACAAGCCATGACCAAGCCCCAGCGATACGACCGCATCGCCTTTGTCGCCAGCCCGAGCAGCGAGGCGCAGGCCGCCTTCAGCCAGCTCACCAGGGACTATGGCAATTGCGCCCCGACGGAAGCCGATGTCGTCGTCGCGCTCGGCGGCGACGGGCTGATGCTGCAGACGCTGCACCAGAACATGCACTCGGGAAAGCCGATCTACGGCATGCACCGCGGCACCGTCGGCTTCCTGATGAACGAGTATTCGCCGCACGATCTGCGCGCGCGGCTCGAGACGGCGCATGAATCGGAGATCAATCCGCTCCTGATGCGCGCGACCGACGTCAACGACCGTGTTCACCTGCACCACGCCATCAACGAGGTGTACCTGTTCCGGCAGACCTCCCAGGCGGCACGCCTGCGGATCCTGATCGACGAGCGCGAGCGCATGCCCGAGCTGATCGCCGACGGGATCATTGTGGCGACGCCGGCCGGCTCGACCGCCTACAATCTGTCGGCGCAAGGACCGATCCTGCCGATCAACGCCGCCCTCCTGGCGCTGACCCCGATCAGCGCCTTCCGGCCGCGGCGTTGGCGCGGCGCCCTGCTCCCCAACACCGCCTATGTCGTGATCGAGGTGCTGGAGGACGACAAGCGTCCCGTCGCGGCCGTCGCCGACCATGAGGAGGTACGCAGGGTCCGGCGCGTCGAGGTCCTGTCCGACAAGAGCATCTCGATGCGCATGCTGTTCGATCCGGGCCACAGCCTGGAAGAGCGCATCCTGCGCGAGCAGTTCGGCTACTAAACCCGTCGCCCCGCTTGCCGCCGGCACTGCGTCCGCAACCCTTCGTTAACCGCCGCCACGATATGGTTAACGAAGGTTGACCGTTTTGGCCCGGGCGTCATGTTCCGTATCGACTTCAACAAGCTGCGCTTCCTCGTCTGCGACGACAACCCGCACATGCGCCGCATCCTGCGGACGCTGCTGCATTCCTTTGGCGCGCGCGAAGTCTACGAGGCCGAGGACGGCGCCACCGCGCTCGAGATGTACAGCCATTACGTGCCCGACATCGTCATCACCGACTGGGCCATGCCGATCTTCGACGGGCTCGAGCTCGCGCAGATGATCCGGCAGCCGGACTCCAAGGGCAACCCCTACGCGCCGATCATCATGCTGACCGGTCATTCCGAGAAGCGCCGTGTCACTGTCGCGCGCGATGCCGGCGTCACCGAATTCCTGGCTAAGCCGATCTCGGCCAAGGGGCTCTATCAGCGCATCCTCAACGTGGTCGCCAATCCCCGCCCCTTCATCAAGACCAAGACCTATTTCGGGCCGGACCGGCGCCGCAACACCAATTCCGCCTATATGGGTCCCGAGCGCCGCGTCGGCGAAAAGCACGAGGTGCTGCAGCAGCCCTCGCTGCTCGACAAAGCCCGTTCCACCATCTAGCGCAACGTCCCGAACGAGGCAGGCATCATGGCGAAGAACAGCGCAAAGGACATCGCAGTCAAGGCCTTCGCCACGCATCAAATCATCACGCAGCCCAACCCGCTGCGCAAGGTTATCCGCCGCGTCGACGCGAAGGACCTGGACGATCCGGTCGCTCGCGCCGAGCAGGCGCTCGCGGGCCTTTCCGGCGAGTTCAAGGACTGGATGGCAACCGAGGTCAACCGGCTGTCGGCCGCCTATGTCGCCGTCCGCAATGACGGCTTTACCAAGGAAAGGCGCGACGAGCTGTTTCACGCCGCCCACGACATCAAGGGCGACGCCGCAACCTTCGGCTATCCGGCCGCGGCGGGGGTAGCCGAGAGCCTGTGCCGCGTCATCGAGCACGCGCCTGATCTCGAAAAGGTGCCGGCCGAGCTGTTCACGCACCACATCAACGCCATCCTCGCCATCGTGCAGGAGAACACCAGGCTCGACCGCATCAGCGTCTCCGCCGAGTTGAGCCGGCGCCTGCGCAAGGTCGCCGACGACTATCTCGCCCATGTCAACCGCGACCGCCCCGAACATCTCGAGGTGATCCTGGCGCCGAGCATCGTGCCGGGGGAGTGAGGTCCAGCTCTCTCCCCGTCATTGCGAGGAGCACTTGCGACGAAGCAATGACGGTGGTTGGGAGGCTGGGCCTATCCCCACGATCAGATCGTAGGGTGGATTAGCGCAGCGTAGTCCACCGCTTTGATTGCCGCAGAAACAGAATTGGTGGGTTACGGCTTCGCCTAACCCACCCTACGGCACCTCGCTACGCCGCGATCAGATCGTAGACGTCCTCGTCCGCGACGATCTCGTCGCAGAACAGCCTTGCTTCCTCCCGCGCCGACTCCGTGGCGAAGCGGCGCAGCAGGACCATCAGCGGCTCGGTGGCGCCGCCGTCGGTCTCGCAATGGGTGAGCACGCGCTCGACCATGCGCCG
>NZ_JALBGZ010000078.1:0-14508 GCF_023006515.1 Bradyrhizobium sp. PRIMUS42 | reverse complement strand
CCCGGCGCAGCTTGCGCGCCGCCTTCGAGCGCCCGCAGCCGCTCTTCGAGCTGGCGGTTGCGGTATTGCAGCTCCTCGTTCCGGCCGGTGAGCTGGCGCAGCTGGTTCTCCAGCCGCTCGATCCGCATCTCGGGATCATCGTCCGACTGCGCGAGTGCGGGCGAGCCGAAGGAGAGCAGCGTGGCCATCGCCACGGTGCCGGTAAAGACCTTAAATCTGGATGACATCTTGTCCTGACGACGAAAGCGAAATGGGCCTGCGACGGAACAGTCGACGCGCCACACATTGAAGGGGAGTACGCCAAAACTGTGACTGGCACCACGGGGTTTCCGTCACGGATTGCTGAAACGAAACCGGCGCCCGAGAGGGCGCCGGCATAATCGGTTTCTGAAGATGAACGGCGCCTGACTGAGTGTCAGTATCTCGGCGTCAGGAACTCGCGTTCAGCACGGTGACGGCGCGACGGTTCTGCGACCAGCAGGAGATGTCGTTACAGACTGCGACCGGCCGCTCCTTGCCGTAGGAGATCGTGCGCATGCGGTTCGGATCGATGCCGCGCGAGGCGAGGAACGAACGCACCGACTGGGCTCTCCGCGCGCCGAGCGCGATGTTGTATTCGCGGGTGCCGCGCTCGTCGGCATGACCTTCGACGGTGAAGCTGTAGCGCGGATAGGTCTGCAGCCACTGCGCCTGCTTCTCCAGGGTCACGATCGCCTGCGGGGTCAGATCGGTCTGGTCGCTTTCGAAGAACACGCGGTCACCCACGTTCACCACGAAATCCTGCTGACTGCCAGGCGTTGCCGCATTGGCCATCGCATCCGTCGCAGCATTCTTGTTGGCGCAGGCACCCATCGACAGCGCGACGGCGAGCACCGCGACCAGCTTCAATCCCTGGAGGATACGCATAGGATGTTTCATTCCGGAGCCTCCACGCTCACGTTAGTCCACTGCTGTCCGGTCTACAGGGGGTTGGTTAAGCGAACGTTCCGTCAACCTTGACGGAACCTTGCCTCAGCCGATCAAATGCCCCCAACCAGCGAAAAGCACCCGTCATGGTTAATGGGTTGTAAATGTGGCGCGAGGGTGAAGGCAAGCCGCGCCAGCCGGCAAAAACGCCGCCTTTCGCCGGAATTCCGGGCCCAGGTCCTTGATGTGCGGCGGGCGAAAGGGCCAAGTCCGGCTCAACACTCCAGGTCCAAGCCCGAAGCAGGTCAGGATCCAAGGCGGGCCGGCGCGGACTCAGGCGTGCACGGCGTCCGCCACCAGCACCGGCCGCTGCGGCACCTGGCGCTGGCCACCGCGCCCGAACAGCATCCGCCGTTCGAAGGCGGTCGACCGCATGATCGGATAGCGCTCGAACACCTTCTTGCGGAAGGTCGGGAAGTCCGCCGCCATCAATCCGAACGGCTTGGTGAGGCCCGGAACCAGCCGCGGCTCGGCGATGGTCTCGTGCAGGAACACGCGCCGGTAGAAGGCCTGATGCTCGGGACGCACGATGGCAAGGCCGAGATCAGCACTGAAATGCTCGCAGGCCATGTAGGCGAGACGGGTCGTCAGATAGGGCAATTCCGGAACGCGCTTGACCTGGTCGGGATCGGCGACGAAGCGGGTCGGGTCGATCATGACCTCGCCGCGATCGAGCCGCGGCAACAGGACGTCCGGGAAGACGTCGGCCGAGGTGGATTCACGCCATTCCGACGTCAGCACGCTGATGCGCACCGAGCTGCAGAGCTCGCCATGGAGATAGACGCCGAAGGTCCACGCGTTCGGCAGCTCGTCGTAGCGGTCGGTGACCCGCGCCTCCGCCGAGGGCTTGACGGCGCCTTCCCGCAGATAGGCGCGGTAGCGGAGATTGTAGATCTCCTCCTTCTCCGCGACGGTTTCCGCAAGATGATAATCGACGTCGGTCAGAAGCTCCGCTCCCCGTCCAACAGCCGAAATGACAGATCTGGCTGAGGACTGCATTCCAACTCCTTACCCACACTCACGCCTGCGGCATCCAAAGCCAACTTCCTGCAAGACAACTTGCGCGGGCGAGTTGATTTATTAACACCTCCTTAACAAGTATGCAAAGCAATCGAACGGTTAGGGTTAATCACCGTAGCACTACGGTGCCCCTGCAACATTCTGAAATGATGGGACGTTTCGGGAAATGGACTTACGCGAAGCCGACCACCTGAAGCTGGCCTTCGCCGCGCCGTCCATGCGAGGCGTTGAGCAGCTGGCGCATCCGCACGGCAGGCACCGGGCGGCTGAACAGATAGCCTTGCGCCTCGGAGACGGTGCCGTCGGCGCTGATCAGATCGAGCTGCTCGTTGGTCTCGATGCCCTCGACCACGACGGCCATGCCGAGATCGGCGGATAGCCGCGCCACGCCGCGCAGCAGCGTCAGCGGGCGGTCGGTGTCGATCCCCTCGAGGAACGAGCGGTCGATCTTCACCTTCTGCATCGGGAAATTGTGCAGATAGCTGAGGCTGGAATAGCCGGTGCCGAAATCGTCGAGCGAGATGCGCACGCCCAGCGCGTGCAATTGCGACAGGATGTCGTGGGTGAGCTGGGTGTTGCGCAGCAGCGAGGACTCGGTGATCTCGATCTCCAGCCGATGCGCCGGTAGGCCCGACACTTCGAGCGCGTAGCGGATTTCACTCAGCACGTCGCGCTGGTGGAATTGCTGCGGCGAGAAGTTGACGGCGACGCTGACGCCATCAGGCCACTTCATGCATTCCATGCAGGCGCGGCGCAGGATCCAGCGGCCGAGATCGACGATCAGGCCCATGTCCTCGGCGACCGGAATGATGTCCACCGGCGAGACCGTGCCGCGCACGGGATGATTCCAGCGCAGCAGCGCCTCGCAGGTGGTGATCTTGCCGGACTTCAGATTGACCAGCGGCTGATAGAACAGCTCGAACTCCTCGTTGGCGAGCGCCTTGCGCAGATCGAGCTCGAGGATGCGGCGCGCCTCGACGGTCGCCGCCATCTCGTCGCGGAAGAAGCAGAAGGTGCCGCGGCCGTCCGCCTTGGCGCGATACAGCGCCATGTCGGCGTTCTTGAGCAGGGTGTCGGCACTGGCGCCCTCCGGCGAGGTCAGCGCGATGCCCACGCTGGCGCCGATCTCGACCAGGTGATTGTCGATGCGGTAGCGCTCGCTGAGCCGTTCGACGATACGGCGGGCAAGCGCGGCGGCGTCCTCGGGCGAAGAGATGTTCTGCTGGAACACGACGAACTCGTCGCCGCCGAAGCGGGCGACGAAATCTTCGGGGCGCAGCATCTCGCGCAGACGGTTGGCGACGGCACACAACAGCTGGTCGCCGCAGGGATGACCGAGCGTGTCGTTGACCTGCTTGAACTGATCGAGGTCGACGAAGAGCAGCGCGGAGAGGCGCTCGGCATGATGCGAATTCTTCAGCAGCCGCTCGATCTCGTCGTGGAAGCTGACCCGGTTGGGCAGCGCCGTGAGCTCGTCGTAACGGGCCAGATGGCTGATGCGGGCTTCCGCATTGGTGCGTTCGGTGATGTCTTCCAGCAGCAGCACCATGCCACCGCCGGTCATCGGCTGGAACGTCCAGGCCAGCGTGCGGCCGCGCGAGGAATCCGGATCGGCGGTGACGATCTCGCAGACCCGCGCATGCTCGATCTCGGCCAGGATCTGGTCGCCGCTCTCCGCCGAGATCGACCCGGCGGAAACGCAGGCCGCCACGATATCGGCGGCAGTGGCGCCGCGCTTGACGAGGTCCTCGGGCAAGCTCATCAGCTCGCCGAAGCGGTGGTTCATCACTGCAAGGCGGCCATCGGCGCGAAACATGCACAGGCCGTGCGGCATGTTGTTGAGCGCGGTGTCGAACTGGCTCGCCAGCGCGGATTCGCGGAAACTCGAGGTCAACGCCTTGACGAAGATCGCGTGCAGGCTGAGGTTGATGTTCTTGAGCCCGATGAAGAAGAACACGAGCAGGATGGCAAGTCCGATGTGGTAGAATCCGCCGTGCAGCAGCAAGGCGAGCGACATCGGACCGCAGGCCAGCGCGACGTGCCACTGGATCACCCGGGGCTGTCCGTAATTGCGGGCGGCGCCGCCCGCGGTGTAGCCGATGCCGATGGCGACACAGAGCATATCGGCGACCGGATCGTTGTTGTTGTAGATGACGACGAAAGCCCACACACCGAGCACCGCCGCATAGCTCAGCGCGCCGATCCAGTAACGCGGCTCCAGGTGCTTGGCCTCTTCGAACGACAGCGGCTGGGTGCGGTTTTCGTATCCGCGCATCTGGAATGCACGTGCGGTGCCGATGGCGATCAGCAGGAACGCGAGCGGCCACAGCCAGACGTCGCCCGTCTTCAACGCAGTCATCACCGCGGCCACGGCCGCGGAGGCCGAGCCGAGGAAGATCGCCCAGAAATTCTGCACCATGGAGTTGATGAGAGCGGCGTAGAGTATCGGCTCCAGCTCGTCTCGATCACTCTGCTTCTGGTCGGCCAGTTGCATTGGCTTGTTACGCGTCCTGTTTGGAGCGTACTTTTACCCAGCCCTAGTGAAGTCTTTCTGAGGGAACATCGTTAAAGTCGAGTTGTTTTTCGGCAATGACGAACCTGTTTCTGTTGATATTTCAATCAACTAGGCAAGCCTTGCCGGGATCAAGGTGAAGGAAAGCTTGCTTTCCTCCCCAAACCCGAAAAATCTGTGCATTTTTTTCGACAACATCGCACGTTGCGAGCGCGGGATTTATTGGCCCGCGGTCGAGGACAATAGCGGCGACCATGCCGGGTCGGAGGCGAAGCCCGGCGTCGGCACCTTCAGCTCGTTGCGTCCCGAAATGTCGACGCTGTACAGCGAGGGGCCGCCGTTACCGCCGGGATCGCGGAAGAACATCAGGACGCGGCCGTTCGGCGAGAAGGTCGGGCCTTCATTGTGGAAGCCGGAGGTGAGCAGCCGCTCGCCGCTGCCATCGGGCTTCATGACGCCGATCGCGAATTGTCCGCCCCCCTGTCTGGTGAAGGCGATGTAATCACCCTTCGGCGACCACACCGGCGTCGAGTAGCTGGCGTTGGTGTCGTCCTTGGAGAAGGAGATCCGCTGCGCCTGTCCGCCGCCTGCGGCCATCACGTAGATCTGCGACCTGCCGCCGCGATCGGATTCGAAGCAGATGCGGGCGCCGTCCGGCGAGTAAGACGGAGACGTGTCGATCGCCGGCGTGTCGGTGAGGCGCGTGGTCGAGCGCGAGCGCAAATCCATCACGAACAGGTTGGAATTGCCGCCTTGCTGCAGGCTCATGATGACACGCTGGCCATCCGGCGAGAAGCGCGGCGCAAAGGTCATGCCCGGGAAGTTGCCGACGATCTCGCGCTGGCCGGTCTCGATGTTGAAGAGATAGACCTTCGGATCGCCCTGGCCGAACTCCATATAGGTGATCTCTTGCGAGTTCGGCGAGAAGCGCGGCGTCAGCACGAGGTCGGATCCGCGGGTCAGGTAGCGCACATTGGCGCCGTCCTGGTCCATCATCGCGAGCCGCTTGACGCGGCGCTCCTTCGGGCCGCTTTCGTCCACGAACACCACGCGGCTGTCGAAATAGCCCTTCTCGCCGGTCATCCGCTCATAGATCTGGTCGGAGATGATGTGGGCGATGCGGCGCCAATATTCCGGCGAGGTGAAATATTGCTGGCCGGCGAGCTGTTGGCCGGAGACCACGTCCCACAGGCGGAATTCAGCCTTGAGCCTGCCGTCCGGCTGCCGCGTCATACGGCCGGTGACGAGGGCCTGCGCGTTGAGCGTCTTCCAGTTCTGGAATTGCGGCGCGACGTCCATGTTGCTGATGCGCTCGATGAAGGCGGCCTGGTCGATCGGCGCGAACAGGCCCGAGCGCTTCAGATTGTTGGTGATGACCTGCGTGACGCCGTTGCCGACGTCGCCGTCGGACGGTGAGCCCGGCAGGAAGTTGGTGATCGCGATCGGGATCGGCTGGAATGCCGTCGGATCGATGCGGAGGCGGCCCTCAGGGCCTTGAGCGAGGGCGCGTCCGCTCCCGAGCATCGCGAGCGTCGATCCGGTCAGGGTCATGAAGCGGCGGCGGTTCATCGATCGGACGTCATTCATTGCAAAATTCTTTTGTTCGGATGTCACAACATATCTTTCAGGCCGAAAGTCATGGGAATGAGCTTCCAGCTCTCGTACTGCTGCTTCGGCATGAACGAGTAGACCTGACACTGCACGATGGCGCGCTTGGCGCTCTCCGCCACCGCCTGCGCGATCGACCGCGACGGTCCTCGCACCGCGACGACAATCGGCTCGGAGGCCAGCGATCCATCGATCTTCATGGGAATGTCGATGTCGGCCTCGTACTGATCGGCATCCTGCCCATTATAGGTGGGCGTGAAGCAGCGCTTGACCGCGCCCTGGAATGCACCACGCCAAGTCGCGACGTTATTCGCCGCCGCGCCGGTCGCCGATCCCAGCGCGGCCGACGCATTCAGAGCGGAGCCAGTAAGTTCGTGCCGGGTCGCGGTGCGCTTGTCGAGGTCGCGCTGGATCTGCGCGGGATCGAAGGTGCGCTCCTTGGGCTTCGGCTGCTGCTGCGGCTGCACGGCCGCAACCTTCTGCTCCACCGGCTTCGGCGGCGGCTTCTTCGTCTCCAGCTTCTTCTGGAGCTCGGCGATCGGATCTTCCTTGGCCGGATCAGGCTTCTTTTCCTGCGGCTTCGGCTCTTCCTTCGGCTTCGCTTCAGTCACGGGCTTGGGCGGCTCGGGCTTCTTCTCGACCGGCTTCTCGACCGGCTTTGGCGGCGGCTCCGGCTGCGAGTTGGTCTTGATCAGCTCTTTCTTCTCGGTGACCTTGCCGACGGCGTCTTCCTCGGGCTTCGCTTCCGCGATCTTCTCGACCTTCGGCTTCGGCTCTTCCTTCTTGCCGGTCTTCTGCCCCGCCATCATCTTGGCGAGCTGATCACTGGAGATGATGTCGATCGGGAGCGACTCTTCTGGCGCGACATAGGCCTTGCTGCTGAAGGTGACGAGCCCCCATCCCAGCACGAGGACGTGGAGGGCAATCGACGCAACGAGTGTCTTGTCGACGTTCACCTTCACGGCTTACCCCTGATCCGCTTCCGTGACGAGGGCAAGCTTCTTGAATCCGGCGCCGGACAACAGACCCATCACCTTGGCCACCGTGCCGTAATCCGCCTTCTTGTCGGCACGCAAATAGATGCGCTCCTCGAGGCCGCCGCGGGCGTCCGTGATCGCCTTCAGCTTGGGCACCAGTTCGTTGATCGCGATCTCGGCGTCGTTGATGAAGACCTTGCCCTTGATGTCGACCGACATCTGGATCGGCTTCTGGTCGTTATTTTCGAGGCTCTTGGCCTGGGTCTGCGGCAGGTCGAGCGGCACGCCGACGGTCAGCATCGGCGCCGACACCATGAAGATGATGAGCAGCACCAGCATCACGTCGACCATCGGCGTGACGTTGATCTCGGCCACGACGGGCTTGCGCCGGCCTCGGCGCCCGCCGCCTCCGGACGAACTCGCAACGTTCATCGCCATGATGGAGTGCCCAAATTGCCCTTCACACTATACATGCCGCCCGTCAGCCCCGCTCGTCGATCTGACGCGACAGGATGGCGGAAAATTCATCGGCGAAGCCTTCGAGCCGCTGGGCCTGCCGGTTCACCTCGGAGGTGAACTTATTGTAGAAAATAGTGGCAGGAATGGCGGCGATAAGGCCGACGGCAGTCGCAAACAGCGCCTCCGCGATGCCCGGCGCCACCACCGCCAGAGAGGTATTTTTCGACGCCGCGATCGACTGGAAGCTCGACATGATGCCCCAGACCGTGCCGAACAGCCCGACGAAGGGGCCTGCGGAGCCGACGGTGGCGAGCACCAGCAGCCGGCGTTCCAGCCGTTCGACCTCACGCGCGATCGAGACGTTCATCACCTTGTCGATGCGCATTTGAAGACCTGCGACCGAGCGGGTGTGGCTCTCGAAGGAGCGCTTCCATTCGCGCATCGCCGCGACGAAACAGGCGGCCATGGAGTGCGTCGGCTTGGCCGAGAGGGTGCGATAGAGTTCCTCGATCGATTCGCCGGACCAGAATGCCTGCTCGAAACGGTCCATCGAGCGGCGGGTACGGGCGAACAGGAAGATCTTGTCGATGGCGATCGCCCAGACCCAGACGGAGCAAGCCAGGAGCCCCAGCATCACCGCTTTCACGATCCAGTGAGCCTGCCAGAACAGCGCGATCAGCGACACGTCCGCGGAAGCGGCAACCGGAAGGGCTGACTGAGCCACGTCGGCCGGATTCATAAGCAGTATCCTCTCAAGGCGATCGTTACCCGATGTGCCGGCCAGCAAATGGCCGCCGGTTCCCCAATAGCCGCGCTAGAACCGGCGCGGCCGGCAAGCCCGCTCAAAGCCTTGTCTTTCTGGGGTGCAGGGGCTCGTCCAAAGCCGGCCGTCTGCATTCCCTGCCAAGATGTCAAAACTATGGGCCTTTGGCCCCGGGCCTTGACGGGCCTCGGCTTTCCGCTTTGGGCGCGACTGTCCGCCCTTACCAGAGCCCGCCGTTGGTTAATGCGAGGTTACCGGGGGTGAATTTGGCTGCGGGAAAGGCAGGCGGCGCAGGCGGTTGGAGGTGACGGACAAGGCTCGGCCCGCGTCCGGGGCAGGAGAGTTCCGCGTGCGGGGTTCAGCCCGAGGAACCACGCTCCCCGGACAATTTCCCGAAGACTGGCGATCTCGCACGCCTTACGGGCGGCGCCGCCGGCGCAGGCTGAGCGCGTACAGCCAGCCGCCAGCGGCGATCAGCACGGGCAGACCGAAGAGTGCGAAATCGCGCAGCAGGATCACGGGTCAAGACCCGCTTCGGCAAATGAGACCGCCCGCCTGAGCGCGAAGGCGGCGAGTTGATAGAGGGCGCCGCTGAGAAAGAGGTGCCAGGCACCGCCGGCTACGAACTCCTGATAGGTTTTGACCTCCGTCGGCCATCCATTGAGGAATGCAACCGCGAGCGGCAGCCAGCATCCGAACCGTTCGAACAGATCTGAGGCACGCGCGAACAGAGCGACGCGCTGCCTGGTCTCCTTGTATTCGGCGATGGTCATGTTCGTACTCGTCGGCGCAGGCGAAAAAGGCGCCGTTGGGGCTTGGTCGGACCTCGTTACGACCAGGTTCTAAGGGGCCCACGTTTTCTGAAGGGGCCATGGACCACGACGCCGCCTCCGAGGCGTGTCAGGCCGCCGAAGCCGGTTCGGGACAGTTGGTGAGCCGCGCGGGATTTCCGACTGCGGTACAGCCACCGGGAACGTCGGAGGTCACGACCGTGTCGGCGCCGATCCTGGCGAAATCACCGATCCGGATATCGCCCAAAATGGTCGCCCCGGCGCCGATGAAGACGCCGCGACCGATGCGCGGCGAGCGCGTCGGCAGCTCGTTGCCGCGGCCGATGCTGACATTCTGAAGGATGGTGACCTCGTCGCCGATCACGGCATTGGCGCCGATCACGATGCCCGTGGCGTGGTCGAGATAGACGGACGAGCCGATGCTGGCCGCCGGATGAATGCTGACCTGCAACACGTTCGACGCCTCGTTCTGAAACAGCAGCGCTGCATCGCGATGATCATGATGCCAAAGCCAGTTCGAGACGCGCCAGGCTTGCAGCGCGACATAGCCCTTGAAATGCAGTAGCGGCGCCAACAGGCTGGCGATGGCGGGATCGGTGCGCACGATGGCCAGCAAGTCGCGCCCGGACGCTTCGACCAATTCCGGCGAGTGGCGAAAGGCGTCGCTCGAAAAGGCCGTGAAACGCGTTTGCTCGGCGACGCTGCCGCCAAGCCTGCGCCCGATGAGATCGGCCAGAGCCGCCGCAAAGCCGTCATGGACGAGAACGGCTTCGGCAAGCGACTTGCCGAAGACGTGATCGGATGCGACCGCACGCCGCGCCTCATCGCGTATCTCCTGCCAGAGGCGATCGGTCGTCGCGGTCACCGCTGCTGTCATCGCCGCCTCCCGTGTTTTGGGGCTTCCTTCACGTCTCAAATATAGCCGGCGGGCACCCCGCACACCACGTCGCGAGCAGCACGGCGCTACCGGAGCACCGTGCCGCAGCTCCCCGTGAGGCTACGAGCTTGCGTGCCGGGCATCCGCAACCATATAGTTAGTTGAGCTTTCGGCCGATGCGGCTTTGGCCGGGGATATCCCAGGCAAAGCAGCTGGTTCAAACCCCCGCGGTGGTCCGCCATCCGCGGGTTTTTCGTACCCGGCGGCCCTCGATGCTGCCGCTGCAATCCCGGATTCCCGTTACCAAAGGTCACGCTGAAACATGTCGCCTAACGCGCCCGACGACGACCACCACGACGACATCATGTATCCCTCCGCGGTGCCGTTCCTGTTGGTCCATCTCGGATGCTTTGCGGCGATCTGGTCAGGCGTCACCTGGCAAGCGGTCGCGATCTGCGTCTCGCTGTATGTCGTGCGGATGTTCGCAATCGGAGCGGGCTACCACCGCTACTTCTCGCATCGGGCGTTTGCAACCAGCCGGGTGTTTCAGTTCATCCTGGCGTGCCTTGCGCAAAGCACCTCGCAGAAGAGCGTGTTGTGGTGGGCGGCCAAGCACCGGCACCATCATCTGCATTCCGACACCGAGAACGACGTGCATTCACCGCGTCACCGCGGCTTCCTGTACAGCCATCTCGGCTGGATTTTCTATCGGCAGCACGACGGGACCGATCTCGTGAAAGTCGGCGATCTCGCGGCCTATCCCGAGCTGATGTGGCTGCATCGGCTCGAGCTGCTGCCGGCCGTTGTGCTCGCGGCGCTCTGCTTCCTGGTTGCGGGATGGTCGGGTCTGGTCGTCGGCTTCCTGTGGAGCACGGTGCTGCTCTATCACGCGACCTTCTGCATCAACTCGCTCGCCCATGTGCATGGACGCAAGCGCTACGTGACGGGCGACGATTCCCGCAACAACTGGCTGCTGGCGCTGCTCACCCTGGGTGAGGGCTGGCACAACAATCACCACGCCTACCAGAGCAGCGTCCGACAGGGCTTTCGCTGGTGGGAGATCGACGTCACCTATTACGTCCTGAAAATGCTGTCCTGGTTCGGAATCGTCTGGAACATGAAGTCGCCGCCCGAACAGGTGCTGCGCAACGAGCAGCCGCTCGGCGCCCGGGTCATCAATCGGGCAGCCCACCAGCTTGCCGGCCGGTTCGATGCACAGGCCCTGGCGCACGCCATCTCATCGGCGCTGCACCGGGCGGACCCGGCCCAGCTGCAGCTGCCGACGCTGCACGACATCCTCAATCGCGCACATGACGGCGTCGACGCGCTGACACACCTGCATCTGCCAAAGATACCGACGCGCGAGGAGTTTCTCGCCGAGGCCAAGGCGATGTTCGCACGAACGCGATCGCTCAACGAGATCGTCGATCACGCCTACGAACACTTCCTGGCTTCGGTTCGCGCGCAGCTCGCCACGGCGCGCTGAACCACAGCTCAAGCGGCCGCCTGGCCCCAAGAACAGCCGCGCCGGCGCGTGAAACAACCGCGCCGGTCCAGGAGCGCGATGCGATCAGGATGAATCGTCATCGCGCTTCAGGTTGTTGTCTAAGCACGATCTCCGCACAAACGCGTTCCGCATTTGCTGCGCAGTTTTCCGGATCGTGCCTTAGAGTTCGACCTTCAACCGTCTTGCCGTCTGCGGCCCTACCTGTCCGTCGACAATGAGTCCTTTGGTCGCCTGAAAGGCCGCTACCGCCGCCACCGTCAGGTCGTTGTATTCACCGTTGATCGGCCCCGGATTGAACCCCAGCTCTTTCAAGGCGCGTTGAATATTTCGAACGACGGACGCCTTCATGTCCGGCTGCCCGAGCGCATACAGCTGGCTCGGCCCAACCAGGTCGAGTTCTTCACCCGCCTCCCCATACGTAAAGTTTGGTAGAAAGACGCCCGTATCCCAATTTCGGCCCGACACCTTGCCGCGACGAACGCCATAGGCCGTGCCCATCGCCTCCACGGTGCCGCCCTTGCCGTCACACACGACGATGTGTCCCATCATGCCTGGTCCGGGCGGATAGCGAAGGAGAATGCCTCCCACCGTTGTCGCTGCCTGCCGCCACGGAACGCGTTTTCCAAGTTTCTGTGAATCGCTCTTCCAGGCCCCCGTGTAGGCCTCGACCGTTGCAGGATTGCCGTTGTCGTCGACACACCCGTATAGGACTCCGCCGACCTGATACACCAGCCAGGACATGAACTCCGCACAGTCCCAAGGACCGTGCCAGTTCTTGTTGTTCTTTGGCACGCAGACGTTGACGTATTTCTCGCCAATGCGGGACTCGGCCAGCTTCAGCATCTTTTCGCCGTCGGTCATGCTATTTTCCTTTTGCGCAATCAGACTCGCTAAAATTCGACCCTCAATATCGAGACATCCATCTTCGAAACCCGGCGAAGCTCGCACGCAAAAAGGCGACAGGCGCTCTAGGGGCGCTCCGAAGCCGTTCGGGCATTCAAGCGGAGATTCAACGCCGCCTGCGTGACCACGCCTGCATTTCCGTCGACCGGTATCTTGGCGTGGCCTTGAAACCACTCGACCGCCTGCGCCGTGGCGGGACCATATCGTCCATCCACGACAAGCGCCGGCTCAGCCCCGAGATCGTTCAGGGCCTCCTGAAGCTCGCGCGTTTCATCAGACGAGGTTGCGGTTTTCCAGGCCACCTGGTTCGCGCCGCTCTTGCCTATTGCACTCCACACGATCTCGAAGAGCTCGGTGCGACCGCTCAGGCCGTTGTAGCCACCGTTGATGACCCGCGTGATCGTACGGATATCGTTTCGATCCGCATAAGCGTTCAGGCCTCCCTCATTCCATTCGTGAAGGGCAGGAAGGAGGGCCGCTTCGGGTGCGACAATCAGATCCGGATTGCCGTAAAAGTCCACGCCTGCAAGTTTGCCCATGCGCGAGTAGTTGGCTCCGCCCGTCGTCTGCAACAGGCCACCACCGCGATATTTGTATCCGTCGCCGGGCTTGGTATTGCCGAGCTCCTTCGCCTTCTTCGGATTCCCCAATCCGTAGACGCGCTCGGCCAACGCGCGATCGTTGTTGAGATATTGATCGACCTCGTCGGGACGGATCGCCGCGCTGTGATGGCCGATGCCGAAAATCTCGAGAAGACGCGCCGAGGTTTTGTATTTGAGGCTCTCGAACAGAACCGTGCCGCGCCCCGTCTCATACAGGGCCTGAGCAAGGAAGTGCGCGATGCGCAGCGGAGTATTGATCTTGAAGCGCTCGAAGATTTCGTCGCCGTCTTCAAAGGCCTTGAGGTAATTGGGATAGCAGCGAGGGGCTACCTTCCGAACGATCGTTACGATCCGCACGAAAATACTCCCGAATATTCAGCCAAATATCATCGAGTGAAACGTCGCGAGATTACGCACAACATCCTCTGGTTGCAATAGGAGATTGAGTTTCGGGCAGCCGGGCCTTCGGTTGTGCAGGAGCTTGATCTCGCCTGAGGATGGCGGCCGAAGTCCGACCATCTCTCTTCCGCGCGCGGACATTGAAGCAGATGTCCCAAAGCAAACCGCCCGCCTGCGTTGTGCAGACGGGCGGTTCGGGGCCATCAGGACTTTGGGGGCATGCGCCTGAAGGCTTTGAGAGGTGTCAGCCTTGAAGGTCAGCCCTGCTGCTGATCGGTCGGCGGCGGGGTCGGACGCGTCTTGTGCTGCGCCATGAACTGGTCGAACTCTTCCTTGTCCTTGGCGTGACGCAGACGGTCGAGGAAGTTTCTGAACTCGACCTGCTCCTCCTCGAGGCGCTGCAGCGTCTCAGAGCGGTATTCGTCGAAGGCACGGTTGCCGGAGGACGGCGGGCCGAAGCCAAAGCCGAAGCCACGGCGCTCCATGCGGCCACGCATGCGATCCATCTTGTACTGCATCCGCTCCATCTTGTTCTGCCAGCGATCCTGGTGGCTCCAGCACGACATTCTTCTGCTCCCGAGTGTGAAAAAGAGAAGGGCAAGTCCGATCGGCCACCAGATGATGAAGCCGAGGATGGTCACGGCGATCCAGCCGGGATGCCAGGGCGTATCGAGCATGCGGGGGCGCTCGTAGTTTTGATCCGAAGGGCCGCGCCATCGATTGACATCAGCGGTGTAGGCCATTTCCCATCTCCATCACGGCATCTGCGCCGTTGTGAATGTAAATAACATTTACATAGCTAGACCATCTCGCGATTTTGTCAAGCAGGCCGCCTGACACGCCCGCGTGATTATTCGCGTAACTTTATTTCGGCTTGCCCCAGGGGCCGCCGGGCGGCACGCCTAAACCGGAGGATGCCTCCGGTGGCACCGGCGGAGGCTCGGCGCTCTTGGCTGGCGGACGGCGATCGGTCGGGAAGCCGAGGCCCCGCAGATAGATCAGCACCTCGGCCTCTAACAGCTCATCCGGCGACATCGGCAGTTTTCGTCGCGCGGCGTCCCCACGCGAAAACAGCGAGGCCACGCCGTGCGCCATCGACCAGATGTGCAACGCCATCATCATCG
>NZ_JALBGZ010000789.1:0-2718 GCF_023006515.1 Bradyrhizobium sp. PRIMUS42 | reverse complement strand
TACGTTCACCACGAGCAACTCGGCCGCGGGGTCGGACGACTGCTGCTGCAGGAATTGATCGATGCTTGTGCGGCGGCCGGCTTCCGCCAGATGATCGGCTATATCGACGCCAATTTCAAGGAAACCCAGCTCAAGCGTATCCGTCCTGGCCAGCCGGTGACGATCAAGGTCGATGCCTACGGCATGCGCAAGTTCTCCGGCGTGGTCGACAGCATCGCCGCAGGCGCGGGCTCGGTGTTCACGCTGCTGCCGCCCGACAACGCCACCGGCAACTTCACCAAGATCGTGCAGCGCGTTCCGGTCCGCATCCGCGTGCCGAAGTCGGTGGCGAAGCAGAACCTGCTTCGTGCCGGCATGTCGGTCTATGCGACCGTCGACACCAACAAGGCCGCGGCCGACGCCGACAGCGAGGTCGATCTCGACGATCCCACCGCGATCCACCCGCAGTAAATAGCGACCTAGCGCTGCGAGGTCGGACCATGGCCAACGCCACCACTGCTTCACCTGCCACGATGACGGATCCCGCTTCGGAGCGCATCGCGCCGAAGCGGCTGTTCGCGTTCATCATCATGGTGTTCGGGATGTTCATGTCGATCCTGGACATCCAGATCGTCTCGGCGTCCCTCAGCGAAATCCAGGCCGGGCTGTCGGCGAGCTCCAGCGAAGTCGCCTGGGTCCAGACCGCCTATCTGATCGCCGAAGTCATCGCGATCCCGCTGTCGGGGTTCCTGTCGCGCGCCTTCGGCACGCGGCTGTTGTTCGCGATCTCGGCGGCGGGCTTCACCGCCTCGAGCCTGCTCTGCGGCTTTGCGACGACCATCGAGGAGATGATCCTCTGGCGCGCGCTGCAAGGTTTTCTCGGCGCCGGGATGATCCCGACGGTGTTCGCCTCGGCCTATACCGTCTTTCCGCGCTCCAAATTCCACATCGTCGGCCCCATCATCGGGCTGGTCGCGACCCTGGCGCCCACGATCGGGCCGACGGTCGGCGGCTACATCACCGATCTGATGTCGTGGAACTGGCTATTCTTCATCAACGTCGTGCCCGGCATCGGCATCACCATCGGCGTGCTGGCGCTGGTCGATTTCGACGAGCCGCATTTCGAGCTGCTCGACCGCTTCGACTGGTGGGGCTTGCTGTTCATGGCCGGCTTCCTCGGCACGCTGGAATATGTGCTGGAAGAAGGTCCGCAGCACGAATGGATGCAGGACACCTCGGTCGCGATCTGCGCCTGGATCTGCGCCATCTCGGCGATCGCCTTCTTCTGGCGCGTGTTCACGGCGGCCGAGCCGATCGTGAACTTACGCACCTTCTCCAACCGCAATTTCGCTGTGGGCTGTGTGCTGCAATTCTGCATCGGCATCGGCCTCTACGGCCTGACCTACATCTATCCGCGCTATCTCGCCGAGGTGCGCGGCTACAGCGCGCTGATGATCGGCGAGACCATGTTCGTCTCGGGCATCACCATGTTTCTGGTCGCACCGCTGGTCGGCCGGCTCATGGTGAAGGTCGACATGCGCTACATGATCGCGTTCGGCCTCGTCGTGTTCGCGATCGGCTCCTACCAGATGACCTGGATCACCCGCGACTACGATTTCTACGAACTGCTCGTGCCGCAGATCCTGCGCGGCGTCGGCATGATGTTCGCGATGGTGCCGACCAACAACATCGCGCTCGGCACGCTGGCGCCCGACAGGGTGAAGAACGCCTCGGGCCTGTTCAACCTGATGCGCAACCTCGGCGGCGCGGTCGGCCTCGCCGTCATCAACACTGTGCTCAACGACCGCACTGATCTGCACATCACCCGCCTGCAGGAGCGCGTGACCTGGGGCAACGCGACCGCGACCGAAACCCTGACCATGTTCATGCAGAAATTCCAGGGGCTCGGCGATTCCACGCTGATGGCGATGAAACAGCTCTCCCAGATCGTGCATCGCCAGGCCGTGGTGATGAGCTTCGGCGACGCCTTCTTCATCCTGACGCTGTTCTACCTCGGCCTCAGCCTGCTGGTGACGCTGCTGAACAAGCCGGCCGCCATGACGGGCGGCGGCGATGCGCATTGATGCTGCGCGCATCCCGCTAGCCACACATTCGGTGTCGTCGTCCGGCTTGACCGGACGATCCAGTATTCCAGAGGCCGGCGTTGGAGATCCCGCTCTCGCCACATCCGCTGCGACGTACTGGATCCCCCGCTTTCGCGGGGATGACGGCGGAGATTGAGGCGGCGGCGGGCGCGACAGCAGCCACCTCCGCAGACCAAATTGCAACACTCATCCGTGATCTCGCGCGAGCCCCGTTGCAAAGCGCGAGCGGCACATCTATAAAGCGCACCTCATTCAGTCGAACCGGGGAGAGATTTGCATGACTATGTCGCATTCGCAGATCGCGTGCCCGTGCTCGATGCTGTTCTGGCTCGGTAAGTGCTCGACCTCCTAGAGGTCCTTTCCGCCAGCTTCGATTGGGCTTCAAGTCCCGATCGTTCAACTTCCCAAGTCCAAGCCAACCCAAAGTGACGCCGTCTCGGCCTTCGCGGCCGGTTTGCGTCCATCGATGGAGCCAGCCTGCCCCAGAGGTGGCCGGATGATGTCATGACCGCTCTATCCAAGAAACCCGCTGCAATTCGCGTGGTGCTCGCAACACCATCGAGACCGCGCCGAGCGCCACGATGGCGCCGAATGCCACCAGCGCCGCGTGGCGCGCGTCGGGATCGGACGGGCC
>NZ_JALBGZ010000788.1:0-2719 GCF_023006515.1 Bradyrhizobium sp. PRIMUS42 | reverse complement strand
CAAGGACGGCCGCGCGCGCGAGGCTGCGCGCGCAAAGCTCGCCGAGCTCGCGAGCGCCGAGCCGACACAGGTGTCAGTACCGAGAAGGTGAGGGTATCTCTCCACGAATCCCGGAATCGTAGGGTGGGCAAAGGCGCACTTGCGCCGTGCCCACGATCTCTGCAATACGGCGACCGACGCGTGGGCACGCTTCGCTTTGCCCACCCTACGATGCTGTCGTCGAGGAAAGAGACCCTCATCCGGCGCTTCGCGCCACCTTCTCCCACAAGGGGCAGAAGGAAGAAAGCTGCGGCTACTTCGCCTTCTTGGCTTTGGCTTTCTTTGCCTTCTTCTCCGGCTTTTCCTTCGCCTTCTTCGCCACCTTCACCACAACGGGCGTGCTGGCGGCAATCCGCATCGATCGCGCGTAGCTGTCGGCGACGTTGTCGGCGGACATCTGCAGGCGCTTGGCGGCGGCGGTGGCCTGCTCCATGGTGGCCTTGGCCATCATCTTGAAGCGGTCGGCTGTCTCCTTGCCCTTGGCCTTGGCCGCAAGGCCGTTGAACCGATCCCGCCGCTCCTTGGCGCGGGTCATCAGGCCCGTATGCAGCTGTCTGGCCAGTTGCCGGATCACGACATCCAGGTCGGCGTCCGCCATGTTGTTCTATCCTCTTAAAACGGTATCGATGCGGGCGGGACTATGCAGATCGGGCCCTGCCTTGGCAATTCCCGCCGGGGAGTCATCCGCAGCTTCCGGCTGGCCAAAACTAAAAAAGCCGCGCATGTCGCGCGGCTTTTGAACGTTTCAGCGGGGCGCCTCACTTCAGCGAGGCCACCGGGCCGTTTGCCGCCACCGGCTCGGGGTCGAAGCCAAACACGCCGACCAGATATTTGTAATAGTCCGGCATCTTCTCCTTGAGCGCTTCGCGCGACTTCGGGTCGTGGAATTCGCTCTTTCCCGACAGGAAGATGCTGGCGGTCACCGCAAAGAACTCCATGGGATTCTTCATCGCATAGGAGTCCTTGGGGAGAAGGTCCTTGGACTTGGCGAGCGCGTAGTAGGCGATCACGCCCTTGTTGGCATAGCCGTCCGGCAACAGCCGCGCGTGATAGGCGTGCAGCAACTCGTGCAGCAGCACGGCCTCCTTCTCGTACCGCATCATGTCCGGACGCAGCATGATCACGCCGAGCCCGGAATCGACCGCGAGGTCGACGGCGTTCGGATTCGTCCAGCGCTGCTTGTTCGGGTCCCACACCGTGAGCGTCCGCGGCGCGGTGCGGTGGATCTCCGGCGTGACCCGGCCGTAGCACGCGGTCGCGGCGCCTTCGTCGAGGCAGGCCAGCTCGCTCGCGACGATCGGCACGGTATGGAAGAAGCGCAGCACGCGCGGCGAGAGGCCAGCGCCTTCGACGAGATCAATCTGCTGCTTCAGATTGTCGGTGAGCTTGTCGACGTCCTTGCGGTCGGAGTTCTCCGACAGGTCGAACATGTAGCCGCGGTAGCTCTGGAAGCCGGGCGGCAGCGACTGCGCTGCGTCGGCATCGAGCGATCCGGCATGGGATGGACTGGCGAAGAGCGCGCCGACGATGGTTGCCGTCAGCAGCAACGCAATGCGCATGATGAACCCCCTGATGTCACTTCGCCCAGCAGGATAGGTCACCGGTGTTTGCGAAAAGTGAGTGGGGCAAGACTAAGGCAGCGATGTTGAGGCGTGCTTAACCGTTGGTTGCAGAGCGTGCGGGTTGGGTTAGCCGCCGGTTAACCAAGGATAGGTGGATGGCCGCCCCGGCCGGCGAGGCGCTTTCTCCACTTGCAGACAGGGTTCGATTGCGAAAAGGCCGCGCTGCTCTGCGCGGCCTTCGTTTGAGGCGCCGGCCTGCTCAGTAGTCATAGCCGGGACGGCCAGGATAATACTGCCGATTGCAGGCCCTGCGGCCGCGGTCATAAGCGGCCGCATTGCCATGGGCGAGCGCGCTGACATATTTCAGGCAGCGCACGTAATTGTCGTTGCCGAGCCAGTCCAGGCTGCCGGCGGCAGCGGGGGTGAGCCGGGCGGAGCCGGCCAACGTCGTGATGGCGACGAGGGCGGCGATAGCCGAAAGCGCGATGGTTCTCATGGTCGGTGTCCTGTTGCGGCTGCCCGATGCAGCCGGTGTGGACGCAACCATGCCGGAACGCGCGCGGAACAACTGTGCCGGCCATCACGCTGGCCGCACGGTCGGTCGAGATGCGATCCGTTGGGTAAAGGCGGGCGATTGATGCGAGGGCGTGGATCGTTTGCCTGCCAAGGCGTAAGATCACCTTGGGCACTATGTCCCCAACACGTAGCTGGAAGGAGGATGCCATGTATGCCGCCATCCGTCAGGCCAAGGCGAAGAGCGGGAGCGCTGAGGAGCTGGCGCGCCGCATCAAGGACGGCGCCGTTCCGATCATCAGCGACGTCGACGGCTTCCGCGCCTATTACGTCGTCTATGCCGGTGACGACACGGTCACCGCGATCTCGATCTTCGACAAGTTCGAGCAGGCCGAGGAGGCAAACAAGCGCGCCATCGCCTGGATCGAGAAAAATCTCGGCCCCCTGCTCGCGGGGCACGCGAGCGCGGCCGCGGGGCCGGTGATCGTGCATACGCTGGCGTAGGGCTGCCGTCGTTGAAACGACTGTTTGCTCGACCGGCAGTCTCGTGCCCCGGACGCAGCGCGGCGCCTCTTTGGCGGTGCGCTGCAGAGCCGGGGCCCACG
>NZ_JALBGZ010000787.1:0-2728 GCF_023006515.1 Bradyrhizobium sp. PRIMUS42 | reverse complement strand
CGCCTGATCGGCGGCGCCAAGGCCGAGATCGACATGCCGGTTACCGGCATCAAGCCGATCCCGATGCACGCATTCTGGCCGGTCGGGGTGACGACCGCGGTGATCGCGGGCCGCGTGCGCGACCGGCTCGGCATTTGAAAAGGCGCCGCCCGGCTTCAGGCGACGCCTTGCATCATCGGCGGATATAGGGCGTCAGCAACGGCCTTGCTTCCACAGGCCGGGCGGGCACCCGTGACCGCGCCAGCCGACCTTGCGTCCGTGGTGCCATCCCGGCGGCGTGCCATGGTGATGATGGCCCATCGAATGGCCATGGCCATGACCGTGACCATGTCCATGCCCGCCTTTGGCCAGTGCAGGGCTGCTGAGTGTGAAGCCGGCCGCAATGATCAGCGACGCGGCGAGCGCAAGTTTCTTCATATGTCCTCCACTGGGGGCGAGCGCACTTGTCCGTTCAATCAATGAACGGCGCCAAGCTAAGTTCCCTGCGAATGTGGAGGAGTCGTGACGCTCGCGCAGATACGTAATCGCGCGAGCGCTCAACGCGCGCTGGCACAATCCTGCATCGATCGATGCGCTCAGCCTTCCGCGACGGCCTCGGCCCAGGGCTGAAAGATCTCGACCGCGCCGGAATTGGTGTCGCCCACGCGCATCACCACGCTGGGGCAGGCGAATTTCTGCGGCAACGTCTGCACCTGGGTCTCTTCATAGTCGAAGCGCGCGGCCAGCGTCTTGCGCACGTCCTCCGGCAGTCGGGCGTCTCCGATCACGACCGCACCTTCGCTGGCGTCTATGCGCGGCTGGTGGATGGCGGCATCGAGATCCATGCCGAAATCCATCGCGAAGGAGACGAGCTGCATCACGGAGGGCAGAATACGGCGTCCGCCGGAGGCGCCGACGGCGAGGCGCTTGCCATCCTTCGTCTCGGCGATGACGGGCGTGTAGTTGCAAAGACAGCGCTTGCCGGGGGCGAGCGAGTTGGTCGTGCCGGGCGTCGGATCGAACCACATGATGCCGTTGTTCATGGTGATACCGGTGTGCGGTGTCACATATCTCGAGCCGAAGGACGACAGAAGCGTCTGCGTCACCGCCGCGATGTTGCCGTGACGATCGACCACCGAGAAATGCGTGGTGCAGGCCGGCGCCAGATATTCGGCGCCAAGCGAGCGCTTGCCGTCGGCATCGCCCATGTCCTTGAGCCGCTCGCGGAAGGCTGCTTGCAAGGCGAGTGCATATTCGACATAGGCGGTCGCGTCCGGCGCGCTTGCCGGCTTCAGGCTCTGCTGCAACAGGCGCAGCGCATGCGCCATCGTCGGCCCCGCGGTGAGCTCCGGTGTCGCGAACACCTTGCCCTCGCGATAGGGGATCGCCAGCGGCTCGCGCAGATGAGCGCGGAATGCGGCGAGATCCTCCACCGACAGCGATCCGCCATCGGCCTTGATGTCGGAGGCGATGCTCCTGGCGAGATCGCCCTGGTAGAAATCGCGCGGGCCGGCCTCGGCGAGATGCGACAGCGTCGCTTTCAGCGAGTCCTGCGGCAGCCGCGTTTCGGCCTTGATGCCCCATGGCGCGCTCGGCGGCAGGCCGTCTTTCAAATATGCGGCCGCGCTCGCGGGATAGCGTCTGAGATCGGCGGCCGAGCCCGAGATCGTACCCGTGGTCCACCAATCGACCAGCAGGCCTTCGCCGGCGAGCCTGGCTGCCGGTGCGACCAGATCCTTCCACGGCATCTTTGCGTAGCGGCGATGCGCCTCTTCCATTCCGGCAACGACGCCGGGGACGGCAATCGAGCCGGGGCCATGGATGTTGCGATCATCCTTGACCCGCGGCCAGGGGAAGAGATCGGAAGCAGCGCCTTCGCCGCTGAGCGGATAGTCGGCAGCACGCAGGCTCTGCGGCGCGCACATACCGTAATCGATCACCTCGGTGCGATTTTCCTTGGCACGGTAGAGCACCATCGCACCGCCGCCGCCGATGCCGCTGTTCCAGGGCTCCAGCACGTTCAGCGCCATGGTGGTTGCCACGATCGCGTCCACGCAGTCGCCGCCCGCCGCCAACACCTGCGCTCCCACTTCGGCCGCCCGCCGCGATTGCGAGGCGACGATGCCGCCCTTGGACGTGACGGCGGGCTTGCGGATGGTTTGGTTGAGGCTGAACTGATGAGGCATGATGTCGCTTGATGTTCTGTGCTGGCTTCGTTGCGCTGACTTGCTCCGCGATTGGCGGAGCGCGCGGACAATGGCACATTGCCGACAACGAGAACATCGAAAGGGAGGCGCGACATGGCTGGTGTGAAACAGGCGCGGGAGGGCGCGGTCGGGATCCTGACGCTCGACGAGCCGGCAAGCCTGAACGCGATGACGCCGGACCTGCTCGGCGCGCTCGCGGACGCCATCGGCGAGATGACCGAGGACGAGGGGATTCGAGCCTTGATCCTCACCGGCGCCGGGCGCGGTTTTTGCTCAGGGCAGAATTTGAAGGCGTCGGAGGCGCTCGGCGAAGACATCGCGGCCGGTGTCATGCGCTTCTACTGGCCGACCTTCAAGGCGTTGCGTGAATGCCGGGTACCTGTTGTCGTGGCAGTCAATGGCGTCGCCGCCGGCGGCGGCTTCAGCCTGGCGATGGCCGGCGACATGATCGTCGCGGCCCGGTCGGCGAGCTTCATCCAGGTGTTCAGCCGCATCGCTCTGGTGCCGGATCTCGGCTCGACCTGGCTGCTGCCGCGGCTGAT